>NZ_JBDJAV010000050.1:0-66708 GCF_039649625.1 Plantactinospora sp. ZYX-F-223
TGTACAGGTCCGAGGTGCGCGGGTCGTCGCCGTGCTCGTGCCCGAACGAGCAACCGCTCGGATCGCGCGCCGGGTGCCAGGTCGGGTACACCTTGCCGTCCGGTCCGTACGCCCAGTAGCGCGCGTGGACCTCGCGCGAGCATTCGTTCGCCCGCGGTACGTAGCCGGTGCCGTCGGCGGCCGCGACGATGTGGTACGCCATGCTGTGCGCCGCGCCGGCCGGCGGCAGCGCCCGGCCCCAGCCGGCGTTGTTGGGCGGCGGTGTCGTGGGGCCGCCGCCGGTCGGGGTGGTGGTGGGGGTGCCGGTGGACGGGGCGCCGGTACAGGTGGTGCCATTGAGCGCGAAGCTCGCCGGCGCCGGATTGCTGCCGCTCCAGGAGCCGTTGAAGCCGAACGACGCGGTCCCGTTGGTGGCGAGATTGCCGTTGTAGCTGGCGTTGCGGACGGTAACCTGGCTACCGCTCTGCGATACGGTGGCGTTCCACACCTGGGTGACCTGCTGCCCACCGGTATAACTCCAGGTGAGCGTCCACGCGGTCAGCGGATCACCGAGGTTCGTTATGCTCACGTTCGCGGTGAAGCCGTTGTTCCACTGCGACGCGACCGTGTAGGTGACTCCACAGCCGGCGGCTGCGGCCGCCGGCTGCGCCGTGATCGCGGTGACGGTCCCGGCCCCGGTAACCACGGTGGCGGCGACCATGGCCGCCACCGTGGACCGGTAACGATGAGTAGGCATGGGCAATCCTCCTAAGGGACGAATGGACGGGAACGCCTTCCGGCAGAGGCTGCCCAGTGCCCAGCCGGGTTCCCGAATATCGGCAAACATCGATCAATATGGTGAGGCTTTGCGGTATCCGGCGGGCGCGCATTGACCCATCGGCTGCTCAGCGGCACCGTCGAGCTGGGCGGCGCTCGGTGAGCAGCCGGGTTGCCTGGCCGCCCACCGAGGCGCACAGGTGGATTACGGGCTGGCGCAGGTCGGCGACGGCGTCGTCGGGGCGCCATTGGCGAGGAAGCCGAAGGTGGTGGAGGCGTTCGCGGCGAGCGGACCGTTGTACGAGGTGTTGCGGACCGTGACCGTGGATCCGCTGGTGCTCGACGTGCCGTTCCAGACCTGGGTGATGGTTTGGCCGCTGGCGAGGGTCCAGGACACCCGCCAGCTGTTGATCGCCGAATTGCCGGCTCGGACGGTGATCTCACCCTGGTGCCCGCCGGACCACGCGTTGACCGTGCGGTACGTCGCGGCGCAGGCACCGACCGGCGGGGTGGTCGTCGGCGGAGTCGAGGTCGGGGGAGTCGTGGGCGGGGTGGTCGGCGGGGTGGTGGGTGGCGGAGTGTTCGGGCCGTCGGTCAGCGTCGGCGTGGTCCAGTCCCGCCAGTCAGCCAGGTTGCCCGCAGCCCGGCTGGAAATCCGCATCACGCCAGCGGCGTTGCCCGTCTTGAGCAGGAACTTCTGGATGTTCTGCTGCAGGGGCGTCCGCCACTCGGCCCGGTTGGCACAGTGGCTGCCGTCCGCCACGTCGGACCAGTAGGTGATGTTGGCGCCGGCACCGAGTGCCTTGTAGACCTCCGCGCCGCCCAGGGCGGCCACGCTCGCCGACCTGGGACCCAGGTTGGTGATGTGCGGGTTGTCCATGATGAACAGGCCGCGCGGCGCGATCATGGCGACTGCCGAGTGCTGGTCGACCGGCAGCGTGTTCGGGTTGCTGGTGAACGAGCCGAACGCGTCGCCCAGCCACGGCTGCTCGCCGTAGGCGCTGCTCAGGCTCTGCGCGCCCTCCCCGGGGATGCCGCGGAAGATGGGCACGCCGGCGCTGCCCGACTCGATCGGCATGGTCAACGCGATGCGCTGGTCGAAGACACCGACCGTGAAGGCGCCCTTGCCGAACCGCGAGCATCCCGTGACGCCGATGTCCGGGCGCAGGACGTTGCCGCCGGACTGCTCGATGACGTCGATGATCCGGCTTACCCCCCAGGACCATGCGGCCAGCAGGCCGGTGCTGCTCGTCGCGCCGTAGATGCTGTAGAACGCGCCCTGCTTGTTGTTCCGGGGGGTGCCCTCGCGGCCCACCGCGTAGGGGTCGTAGTTGATGACGGCGGCACCGGAGGATCGGATGGTGGCCGTGTCCGCGCCGAACCCGCCCAGCACGACGACGGCCGGGAACGGGCCGCTGCCACCGTTGGTCGGCAGTTGAACGCTCGCCGAGAAGCTGGTGCTTCGGCCCTGGTCCGACACGTTCACCGTGATGCTGGAGTTCGAGACCGTGCCCGTGACGGTCGCCGGCTTCGCGGGCTTCTGGCCGTAGACGTACCGCTCAGCCAGCTCCTTGATCTCGGCCCGCCGGCACCGCCAGTCGGCCTTGGTAGTGATCCGGCTACCGTCAATCTTCCGGAACGGATCCGGAAGCCGGGAGTTGGAGGTCAACGAGACGTTGCCGGGCACCGGGCAGTCGGCACCCTCGTCTTCGACACCGGCCGCGGCGGCCGCCGCGGTGGTGGTTCTCGCCAGTACCGTTACCGCTCCAGTGATCGCGAGTGCCGCGATCGCCAGCACGATGATTATCGAACGGATGTTAGGGCGGCCCGAGCTAATGATCACTAGGTTCTCCTTTCAGATGGGGATGGAAGGGCGCGTTCTGCCGGCGGTCGACCGGTCGGCACGGGCTGGTACGCCGCAGGCCGGCGGGGGCGGTCGAGCCGTTGCCGCTGGCGGTGTATCCGACGGTGGTGGACGCGTTGCCGGCGATGGTGCCGCGGTAGGCGGCGTTCTTGACGGTGACCGCGCCGAACCCGCTCTGCCACTGTGAAACGGCCGCTGAACGAGTGCGAAGACACACGTGAGTGCGCATCTCGAACCCTTTCGGTGGGGGATGAGGTCGAGAAAATGAGCGTTAACCATCGATCGGCGACAGGATGCCGTCAGTGGCTGATCAAGAGATGGCAGCTTGCCTCGTGGCCGTGCGGCAACCCCGCAGAGCCCGGGACGTCGCAGCGACGTTCAGCGATGCGGTCATGGGCTGCCACTCCACCCGACCGTGCCCGGCTCGAAACAGTTAACAGTATCGATGGAAACGGTTCTCTTGGCAACCCCGGGGACGGGCGAGAGCATCACGCGGCTGCGGCGCCACCAGGCGGGTCGTCGACGATGGCTGTGAAGTAGGAGCCCTTGCCTGAGATGACCGCCGGACCAACCCGCACCAGATGAAGTCATGCGGTTACGCAGCCCACGAACATCGCGGCAGACCATCTGCACGCCATGCGCATGGGCTTGACTGGCCACGGGGACGGCAGCGTCGCGCTCCACACCTTCGCAGCGTTCGGGCTGACGCGCGACCCGACGCGCCAACCGCCGCCCACACGACCTCATCCACGCCGTAGCCAGCGGCAACCCGACAACGCAATGACCCTGGCTGCCGGCACCGCAGCGCCGGTCCGTCGCCTGGCCAGCGGGTCGACACCGAGCTGGCCGAGCAGATCGCTGTCGTGCACGACGCCTCGGCCGGCACCTGCGGTTCCCCCAGGGTGCACGCCGGTCTAGCAGCGGTGCCCGGTTGACCAGCGTCGGGAGGCGCCAGTTGCCGGAGGCGCTCGGTGCTATTTGACAACACATAATAGCTCACTATTATGCGAGGCATGGTAGTTCCCGAGAACGTGACCGCCGTGGATCGGCGTACCCAGTTGCTTCGTGGGGTGCTCGACATGTGCATGCTCGCGTTGCTGGCCGGGGCGCCGACACACGGCTACGAACTGGTCCGCCGTCTCAACGCCGCGGGCCTGGAGGCAGTGGGGTACGGCACCGTCTATCCCCTACTCACCCGGATGCGTCGGCTCGGCTTGGTGGCAGACGAACTCCAGGACAGCCCGAGTGGACCGGCTCGCAAGGTCTACCGGCTGACGCCGCAGGGCCACCAGGCGTTGGACGGCTGGGCCGGGCAGTGGGCCGGTTTCGTGGACACGATCAACGCCACGCTCGCGGGCGTGGCGCCTTCGACGTCGAGTACCGAGGGGTGAACATGGGCAAGGTAGACAAAGGCAGCGTCGACATCTCAGTCGAAGAGGTCATAGCCCTCGCTGACCGGGAGTGGCGGGTCATGGGGGTCATCGAGGCCGACCGGGCGGGGCTTGTCGACGACCTGTGGAGCGAGTTGACCGGGGCGGCGGCCGAGGGGCTGACGCCGCGTCAGTTGCTGGGCGGCGACATCCGCGGGTTCGTCCGTGATCTCGCGGCCGGGGCCGGGGTGCGTCGCGTGTCGTACGAGTTCAGGCGGTTGTTCTTGACCGCGTTCGCCGGCGCGCTCCCAGGGTTGGTCCTGGCCTGGATCCTCCTCTGGGAAAGACCGCTGCCGCTGGAGCCGAATCTGTGGCTGCTGACGTCGCAGTACCTCGCGTTCGCCCTGCTCGTTTTGGTCGGTGCGCTGGTCGCGGTGCGCTGGGGGATGCGCGGAACAGCGGTGATCGGACGGACGGTGTCGCGGATGGCGCTGCTGGTGCCGTTGGCCGGTGCGTTGGCCACGCCGGTGGTGATGGGCCTCGCCGCGCTGGTCGATTACAGTACGGCCTTGCCGGCCGTTGCCATCGAGGCCGCGATTGTGGCCGCCGCACTCGGCGAGGCGATTGTCCTAGCCCGACGCTGGGCGCTCGCCCCTGCCCTCGGGCCGGCACGAGCGGAGGCCTCCGGTGTCGCCTGAGACGTGGGCACCGTCAACGGTGTGCCGATCGCGGGAGGGCTCTGCGGGACTGGGCAGCGTCCTGACCGGGGTGCTTGGAGTCGGCGTGGTGCTCGGCGTGGTGCTCGGCTTGGCGCCGCCGGTCGCCCCCGACCCGCTCGCGACCGGCAAGCGGACGACGGGGGAGCAGCGCGGAGCCACGCGATTCTCGGTCACCCTCCTGACCGGGGACCGGGTTTCGCTCCCGTCCGCCGACGCGAAGAGGATCGCGGTGCGGCCGGCTGAGGGCCGCAGCCACATCCAGTTCGTGGTCCGGCGCGAGCGTGACAATGTGTACGTCGTCCCGAGCGACGCCCAGCGCCTGGTCCAGACGGGCAAGATCGATCGGCGGCTCTTCGACGTCGCCGGACTGGTCCGGGCCGGCTACCACGACGACGCCCGGGGCACGTTGCCGCTGATCGTCGCCCATCGTCCCGGTGCCGCCCGCAGGGGCGGCGATACGCTCGTCGCGGCGGGGGCCCGGGTCACCCGCGACCTGCCCGCCATCTCCGGTGCGGCGGTGAGGGCCGACAAGTCCGACGCCACCGCCTTCTGGAACGCGGTGACCGCTCGAAACCGGGCACAGCGCGGCGAGACCGCCGGCGGCATCGACCGGATCTGGCTGGACGGCACGCGGCGGATCTCGCTTGACGCCAGCGTGCCGCAGATCGGCGCACCGGTCGCCTGGCAGGCCGGATACACCGGCCGTGGGGTGACCGTCGCGGTCCTCGACGGCGGTGTCGACGCTGGGCATCCCGACCTGGCCGGCAGGGTGGCGGACTCGGTTAACTTCACCGATGCCACCGACGGCGGTGACCTGACCGGTCACGGCACCCACGTGGCGTCCACCATCGCCGGCAGCGGAGCTGCTTCGGGTGGCCGGTACCGGGGTGTCGCACCCGAGGCGACGCTGGTGTCCGGCAAGGTCTGCCCGAACGAGTTCTGTGACGATTCGGCGATCCTCGCCGGCATGCACTGGGCCGCGGTCGACAAGCGGGCGGCAGTGGTAAACCTCAGTCTCGGCGGCCCCGACACGCCGGAGATCGACCCACTCGAAGAGGCGGTCAACCGGCTCACCGCCGAGTACGGCACCCTCTTTGTGGTCGCGGCGGGCAACAGCGGCGCGGACCGGGCGGTCGGCTCGCCGGGCAGCGCTGACGCGGCGTTGACCGTCGGCGCCGTCGACCGGGCCGACCAGCTCGCCGACTTCTCGAGCCGCGGCCCTCGGCTCGACGGTGCGGTGAAACCGGACCTCACCGCACCCGGCGTCGACATCGTCGCGGCCCGGGCCGCTGACGCCGAGCTCGGTGCCCCCGTCGGCGACCGGTACGTCACCGCGTCCGGGACCTCCATGGCCACCCCACACGTCGCTGGTTCGGCGGCGCTCCTGGCTCAGCGCCATCCCGACTGGACCGCCGAACGCCTCAAGGCGGCCCTCACCGGCTCGGCGAGAACCAACCCCGACCTCACCCCGGAACAGCAGGGTGCCGGCCGCATCGATGTGGCCGGTGCGATCACGCACACGGTGACCAGCACCCCGGTCAGTCTCGGCTACGGCCGCGCGGCGTGGCCGCACGAGGACGACGCGCCGATCGTACGGACCGTCACCTACCGCAACTCGGGCACCAACGCAGTGACGTTGGACCTGACCGTCAAGGCCACCGGCCCGGATGGTACGCCGGCACCGGCCAGCCTCTTTACGCCCGCCAGCCGCTCGGTGACCGTGCCGGCAGGCGGCGATACCGAGGTCGCCGTCACCGCAGACACCACCGTCGACGGCCCCGACGGGCGCTATTCCGGTTACCTGTTCGCCACCGCCGGCTCGGCAGTGGTCATCACTCCGCTGTGGGTCGAGAAGGAGGTCGAGAGCTACGACGTCACCGTCACCACGATCGACAAGACCGGTACCCCCACCGGTCTCAGCGCACCGAAGCTGTTCGACCTCGAACAGGGCGTGTACGAGTGGGCCGGGGACGATGACGGTACCGCCACCATCCGGGTCCCCCGGGGCACCTACCACGTCAACGCGGTCATCTGGACCCCCCGCGGTCCAGCCGAGCCCGAGCACGACAGCGCCTTCCTGGTGCGGCCGACCGTAACCGTCGACCGGGACACCACGGTCGTGCTGGACGCCCGTACCGCGGAACCGATCCGGACGACGGTGCCCGATCCGACCGCTCGACCGGTGCTGATCGAGGTGTCGTACACACAGCACCACGGGGGCAGTTCCCACTTCGACGCATTGCTGGCCGCCAGCTTCGAGGTCCTGAGCAGCCGACAGATCGGCCCGGCACCGGCCGCGCCCGACTTCGTCGGTGTCGTCGCCAGCCAGTGGGCGCTCCCCGACACGGACGGAACGTTCGCCGACAGCCCGTACCTCTATGCAGTCGCCGAGCCGTTCCCCGGCCGGTTCCCGACCGGCTACACCCGCCACTACCAGGCCAGAGAGTTCGCGACCGTACAGCAGGAGTTCGGCCCGCCGGGGCCGGGGCTCACCGGCGTACGGCTCATCACGCCCGTGTACGAGTACAACACCGGCAACCTGACCGAGAAGGTGCCGCTGCCCCGTTCCGGGCGCCGCGTCGAGTTCTACAGCACCGACCAGGTGCGGTGGAGCTCCGATGTTGCCATCGGCGTCCCCGACGACACCGGGCTGATCGACCAGCGGCTCTTCTTCCTCCAGGCACCCGTGACGTACCAAGCCGGGCGGGAGTACCGCGACCGGTGGAACACCGGACCGTACGGACTGGTGTTCCCCGAACCCGTGGGGCCCGCGCACTGGGTCACCCGGCAGGGGGATCAGATCCTGGTCGACATACCGTTCTACGGAGACAGCGCCGGACACGCGGGTTACGCGGTCCCTGACCCGATCCGTACCAGGCTGTACCGCAACGGCGCGTTGATCGGTGAGAACGACACCTTCGACTACAGCCAGTTCGAGGTGCCGGCCGGACGCGCCGACTACCGGCTGGAACTCAACCTCACCCAGGCGGTCGGCGACCTGACAACCCAGGTCACCGCAGAGTGGACGTTCCGGTCCGGACACGTCGATGGCGACACCCCCGCCCGCCTGCCGGTTTCCGCAGTCCGGTTCGCCCCCACCCTGGCCGCCGGTAACTCAGCCCCGGCCGGCCGGTCGTTCGACATCCCGGTCACCGTCCAACGCCAGCCCGGCGCCCCGCACGCCGACGTGCGGCGACTGACCGTCGATGCCTCCTACGACGACGGTCGGACCTGGCAGAGAGCGACCATCCGGAATGGGATCGCCACGCTGATCCACCCGACCCGGCCCGGGTACGTCTCACTGCGGGCCAGCACCACTGACAGCGCTGGCAACACAACAATTCAGACCCTCGTACGCGCGTACCGAATCCAGTAGCCCACCGTTCATCGACGGACAGCCCGGGCCGGGCCGGCCGCGCTGACGCGGTGCCCACGTCCCACGGCCAGCAGATCAGGCTACCGATGCCGCCAGCATCGCGTAATGGGCGAGGCACTCGTCGTACGTGGACAAGAGGCCCATCCTCGCCGCCTCGGCGACGGACGGCGCCTTCGCGTCCTTGCTCGACCTGATCGGCGGCTCGTCGAGCGGCCAGGGCAGCGCCAGATCCGGGTCGAGGGCGTCGATGTCGACCATCGTGCCCGGCAGGTACTCCTCGGAGCAGAGGTAGTTCATGCAGGCGTCGTCGGTCAGCGCCAGGAAGGCGTGCCCGATCCCGTCGGCCAGGTAGACCGAGAGGCCGGACTCGGCGTCCTGTCGGGTGATGTCGAACGTGCCGAAGGTGGGAGACCCGATCCGCAGGTCGACCACGATGTCGAGCACGGCGCCCCGTACGCAGGTGACCACCTTTGCCTGACCCGGTGGCAGGACCGTGGTGTGGATACCGCGAAGGGTGTTGCGGACCGAAACGGAATGGTTGGCCTGGCGGATCCTGAACGGATAGCCGATCGCCTCCGACAACAGGCTCTGTCGGAATGCCTCATAAAAGTACCCCCTGTTGTCCGACAGCTGCTCCGGCTTGATCCGGAAAGCGTTCGGAACCGTCATCGGCGTGATTTCCACGCTCGCCACCCCCTCGATGATGTGTGGCCGGCCGCAGCGACCAGCGCTCAGAACGTCACGAGCCTGGCCTGAGCCTGTAGCTGTTGCACCAGCTCGGCCTGCCGGCGGGAACCCTCTGCGGCGTCGGTGAGGTCCGTCCCGTCGAGTACGGCCGAGGCAAACGCGGTCAACATGTTGTCCGTCTGGTCGTCGCCGGGAAGGAGGAACTCCTCGCGATGGTCCTGCCGCTCGATACGGATCACCGGTTGATAGGTCGGAGGCGGGGTGAACACGCGGTCCACTGACAGCCGACCGAGCGAACCCGCCAGTTCGTACCCGGATCGGTACGAGTGTTCCATTCCGAAGGTCAGCCTCGCGGTGACGCCCTCCGGTGTGGTCATCAGGGCCGCACCGGAGATGATCACGCCGCGTCGGCGTTCCTGTCGGAGGACGGCCCCGCAGACCTCCAGCTCCGGACCCAGGAAGTGCAACGCGGCGCGGACCGGGTACCCGCCGAGATCCACCAGCGCGCCGCCGCCGACTGCCAACTGGTAGCGGTTGTCGGTGTCCGGTCGCGGCGGAATGGTGAACGCGCAGGAGAACTCCCGAAGCGTCCCGATCGCCTGCTCGTCCAGCATCCGGCGTACCAGCCGGTGCTGGCTGTGGAGTAGGAAGGAGGAGTTCTCCACGAGCGTGAGCTCTCGGGATCGGGCAAGATCCAGCAACTCGTCGGTACGGGCGGGCTGCGCGGTCAACGGCTTCTCGACCAGTACGTGCTTGTGGGCCAGCAGTGCCCGTTCGATCCACTCCGCGTGCAGCATGCTCGGCAGCGGGATGTACACCGCGTCCACGTCGTCGCGTTCGAGTACGGCCTGGTAGCCGGCCACAGGCACGCCGCCGTACCGCTGGGTGAACCTGGTCGCCCGCGTGACGTCGCGGCTGCCGATGGCCGTCACCCGGATCCGGCTCGCGGCGGCCATGGCAGGCAGCATCCGGCGCCATGCGATGTCCGCGCAACCGATCACACCGAACCGTAGGGGACCGGCCGCGCGGGGCCCGGCGAGCGCGGTCACCAGATGCTCTGGATGCAGGCGATAAGGCTGCGCAGTTCTACGTTCAGGTAGTTGCTGTGCGCCAGGAGGCCGGTCAGCTGCCCGAGCGTCATCCACCGGTACTCGTCCGAGGTGTCGAGCGGGAACTCCGTGTCCACCTCGACGACCATGTACCGGTTCATCGCGTGGAAGAAACGGCCGCCCTCCTCGGACTGCATGACGTCGTATCGGATGCGGGACGGGTCGGCCGACAGGACCAGGTCCAGGTAGCGCGGCCGGTGCTCGGCCGGGACCCCGTGATAGTTGGCCGGCTGACAGTGCACGGTCGGGGCCATCTCGGCACCGTTCAGCGACCCGGCGTCCACGCGGGCCTGTACGAGCACGTGCAGAACGCCGTCGATCCGCCGGGCGATGATGGCGAGCAGGCCGGGTTGGATCGGTGCCACCAGCGGCTGCGTCCACGACGTCACCTCGCGGTTGCCCGCCTGCACGGCGGTTGCAATCACCCGGAAGTGCTTGCCGGACCGGTGTGAGATCTCTTCCTCGCCGCGCAGCCAGCCGTCCTGCGCCACCGTGTACAGCGGAACGCGCCGCTGCACGAACTCCTGACGGGCACGCAACGCGGTGAGCCAGCTCAGCACCTCGCTCGTCGTGTGCCGGGAGCCTGCCGTGGGGTCGAACGAGTCAAGCACCGACCGGGCGAACCACGCGTCCCCACCGCTCGGTACGCCGCGCAGTGCCTCGGCCGTGGGAACAGCGATGGGTATGCACGACATGACTGTCCTGGTATCCATGTTGACCACGTGGTCGTAGCGCAGCAGTCGGCGGAGCTGGCCCACGGTCAGCCAGCAGTAGTCCTCGTGCGGGGAGACGTCGTCGTCGGTCACTACCACCATGTTGCGGTTGCGTTTGTGCAGGAACCAGGAGCCCTGCTCGGACTGGAGCACATCGACGATCACCCGCCCGTCGCGCGCGCCGGTGAAGTGCTCCAGGTACCTGATACTGGCGCCGAGGTGAATGCCCGTGTAGTTGCTGCGGGTCGCCTGCACCGTGGGCGACAGCTGCACCGTGTTGACGTTGCCGGGCTCCATCTTCGCCTGCATCAGGCAGTGCAGCACCCCGTCGAACTCCTTGACCAGGATGCCCAGCACGCCGATCTCGGGCTGCACGATGATCGGTTGCGTCCAGCTCCGGATCCACTCCCGGTCGGTCCGGACGTGTAGACCCTCGATTGAAAAAAAGCGTCCGGTATCGTGTACCAGATTGCCGGTGTCAGTAGCGAAGCGCCAACCGGAAAGTTCGGTGAACGGTATCTGCGAGACGCTGAACGGAATGGCTTCGGCGCGTTGCGCGAACCATTGAGAGAACCGGTCCATCGGCATCAGCGGGCTGTCGAAGGTGAGCGCGGAACGCGCGAACCCCTGCTCGACATCGGTGTACTCGGTGACGTGTGCGCCGCGATCCATGAACCCCTCCCGCGAGATGACGTGTACGCAACGCGTGACGTGCACGGACCGATTCTCCAGTGGACGATCGGGACACTACTGTCGGCTCATCGGGCCGCCTACCCCTATTCGAAGGGAGCGCGTACATCCCGGGCCCGGCACGAACCGGAGACGGCGGTGGCCGTACCCCTACCGCGACCCCTAGTCGCGTTTACCCGGCGGTCCCGCGCGGCGGTCGGGTCGGCCAGGCCGCTCGGTTCGGCAGGGCAGGCGCGACGATTGCGCAGCGGCCGGAGCCCACGTCGAGGCCGTGAACGGTCCAGCTTAGGGGCAGTTAGGGGTGGCCGGAGGAGACGCGCACGTGTGACGGTCTCTGGCAATCACAAATGTGCCTGTCGAGCGTCGGCGCCGTCCGGTCCGGCGCTGCGCCGGTCCCCTGTGCCCGTCGTCGTACCCACCGCAGACCTCTCGTCCGACGACCGAACGAAAGGCTCAACACGAAATCATGACGACCTCGTCCGATGACAGTGACCTGTGGATCCGCCGGTTCCATCAGGCGCCAGACAGCCGGGTGCAACTCGTTTGTTTTCCGCACGCGGGTGGCTCGGCCAGTTTCTACTTCCCCATGTCGGAGGCGCTCGCACCGGTCGTCGAGGTGTTGTCGATTCAGTACCCGGGCCGCCAGGACCGGCGCAGGGAACAGTGCCTCGACAAGATCGAGGACATGGCCGACCAGGTGCTGCGTACCCTGCGGCCGCAGATTGACACCCCGGTGGCGTTCTTCGGGCACAGCATGGGTGCGGTGATCGCGTACGAGGTAGCCCGGCGCCTTGAGCACGAGGCCGGTGTCACGCTGGCCGCGCTGTTCGCCTCCGGTCGGCGAGCGCCTTCACGCAGCCGTGAGGAAGCCCTGCACCTGCGGGGTGAAGCGAGCATCATCGCCGAACTGCGTGCGCTCAGTGGGACCAACGCCGCGCTGCTCGATGACGAGGAACTGCGACAGATGATTCTGCCCGCAGTGCGCGCGGACTACCGGGCGATCGAGCGGTACCGGCACCGTCCGGGCCCGGAGTTGAGCTGCCCGATGTACGTGCTGGTCGGCGCCAGCGATCCGCGTACCACCAGGGACGAGGCGGACGCGTGGCGCCAGCACACCACCGGGGAGTTCACCGTCCAGGTGTTTCCGGGCGGCCATTTCTATCTCACCGAGGTCGCGTCGAGGGTGATCGGTGCGATCTCCGACGGACTGCTGCCGTACACCAGCGACGCGGTGGGCCCGCGCCCGTGACCGGCGCATCGGCGACCGGGAACGACGGTCGTCACCGTGACACCCGGGATGTCGACAAGCGCGGCACCGGATCGACACCACCGAACGCCTTACCAGGGATGACCGTGGACGGGAAGCTGTGGAGATGAACGCGTCAGGCGTAGGTCCGATCCTTTTCGTGAGCGAGCCGCACGCCGGGCTCATCAGTCCGTTGCTCACGATCGCCGGGGAGTTGGCCCGTCGCGGGGTCCCCGGGCTGTGGTTCGCCAGCAGCGACGACCGCCAGGCGGACGTCGAGTCCATTCCTGGCGCGAGCCCAGTGCGGTTCGTCTCCGTCGGGCCCGCCGAGCCCGCGCTGTCGCCGGCCAGTTGGGACGACGAGACCTACGCACGGGTGAACTCGCCGTCGCGTGTCGGCAGCTTCCTCGCGTTCCTGAACGAGGCCGTCCGACGCACCCACTCCGAGGGGCGGTACGAGCAGACCCTCGCCGCGATCGACAAAATACGGCCGGCGCTGATCGTGGTGGACGTACACAGCCAGAGTGGGCTGGACGCGGCCATGACCCGTGGTGTGCCGTACGTGGTGAACATCGCCACCCCGGTCAGCTACGTTTTCCCGGGTAAGGTGCCGCTGCGCTACCCCGCCGCGCTCTCCGGGCTGCCGCTGCGGATGACACCCCGTCAGCACGCCGCCAACCTGCTGTTCAAGCTCGCCCAGGCGGCTGCGCTCCTCCAACCGTCCCACGCGGCCAGGAACATCGCGTTCTTCCGCCGACGCCAGGCGCAGGGCATCAAGAACCCGATGGCCATCCCGTCGGTGTACGCCGAGGCCGCGGCCGCGGTGATCGGCAACTCGGTGTTCGGCATCGAGTACCCGTTCCCGAACGTTCCGGAACACCTGAGCATGCTCGGCACCATGGTGCCGGTGATGCGTCAGGACACTGCGCCCTACCAGGACCTGTTCGACTGGCTGGACGCCCACGAGTCGGTCGTGTACATCGGGCTCGGCACGATGATGCGTACCTCGCGGCGGCAGACCGACGCAATCGTCGAAGCGGTCGCCCGGGTCGGTCCCGACCGGCACGTGCTGTGGACCATGCCGCTGTCCCAGCAGGACCGGCTGCCGGCCGAATTGCCGCCCAACCTGCGGATCGAGTCGTGGGTGCCGCAGACCGAGATCGTGGCCCATCCGCACGTGCGGGTGTTCCTCACACACGGTGGCAACGGGGCGCACCACGGCCTGTACTTCGGCAAGCCACTGCTGGTGCTGCCCCATTCCTGGGAGACCCGGGACCTCGCGGTCCGGCTCGTCGAGGGCGGCGCGACGTTGATGGTCGACGACGTGCGCGGGGTGACTGCCGACGAACTGGTGGACAAGCTGTCCCGGCTGACCGGCGACGCCACCTTCGCCAGATCCGCGGCACAGTGGCAGCGGCGGCTGCGTGACGCGGGCGGGGTCAGCGCAGCCGCCGACCTGATCCTGCGTACGCGGGCGGGATAGCGGCGCCCGTCGTCGGTAGGCGGGTCGGGATAGCGGCATGTCGTCGCTCGTCGCGGCCCTGGTCCCGGGCTTGCTTAGGGGTGCGTTAGGGGTTGGCCGGGTCAGACGCGGTCAGTAGCGTCCGACGTGCCCGATCGGGGGCCGTGGATCTGCCCGCGTCGCGGCGACCCGGCCCGAACGCGGGTGATGGGACGTCTGTTGGCGAATTGTGCGCACCGGCGGCCAGGGCCCCTACCGGACGGATGAACCGGGCGGGTCGGGGTGGACAGGCTGGGCGAATCTGCTTGGTCGCGGACAACGGAGAGAGCATCGGATGGCCGAGGACGCGAAGCTCGTCGAGTACCTCAAGCGGCTTACCGCCGATCTGCGTAAGGCCCACCGCCGGCTGCGCGAGGTCGAGGCCGAGGACCACGAGCCGATCGCCATCGTGGCCATGGGCTGCCGGTACCCGGGCGGCGTACGGTCGCCGGAGGACCTCTGGCGGCTGGTCGCCGACGGCGGCGACGCCATGTCGCCGTTCCCGGCCGACCGCGGCTGGGACCTGGCGACGCTGCGCGGTCCCGATCCGCAGCGCTACGGCACGTCGTACGCGCACGAGGGTGGCTTCATCCACGACGCGGGCGACTTCGACGCCGAGTTCTTCGACATGTCGCCACGGGAGGCCCTCGCGACCGACCCGCAGCAGCGCCTGTTCCTGGAGACGTCCTGGGAGGCGCTGGAGCGCGCCCGGATCGATCCGGTGACCTTGCGCGGCAGCCGTACCGGGGTGTTCGCCGGGGTGATGTACCACGACTACGGCTCCGGTCTGACCACGTTGCCGCCGGTCGCCGAAGGGTACCTGAGCACCGGCGTCGCCGGTAGCGTGGTGTCCGGCCGGGTCGCCTACACACTGGGACTCGAAGGACCGGCGGTCACGATCGATACCGCCTGCTCGTCATCCCTGGTCGCGATGCATCTGGCCGCCCGGTCGCTGCGGCAGCGCGAATGCGTACTGGCCCTGGTCGGCGGTGTGACCGTGATGTCGACGCCGACCACATTCGCCGAGTCGTCCCGGCTGAACGGACTCGCCCGCGACGGCCGCTGCAAGTCGTTCGCCGCGGCGGCCGACGGCACCGGGTGGGCCGAGGGCGTGGGTGTACTGGTGCTCGAGCGGCTGTCCGAGGCGCGGCGCAACGGGCACCCGGTACTGGCCGTGATGCGCGGTTCGGCGGTCAACTCCGACGGCGCGTCCAACGGCCTCACCGCCCCGAACGGCCCGTCCCAACAGCGGGTCATCCAGCAGGCACTGACCGACGCCCAACTTTCCGCCGCCGACGTCGACGCGGTCGAGGCCCACGGCACCGGTACCACCCTGGGGGATCCGATCGAGGCCCAGGCGCTGCTCGCGACGTACGGGCAGGACCGCCCGGCCGACCGCCCCCTGTGGCTCGGCTCCGTCAAGTCGAACCTGGGACACACCCAGGCGGCTGCCGGGGTCGCCGGTGTGATCAAAATGGTGCAGGCCATCCGGTATGGCGAACTCCCCGCAACCCTGCACGTCGACGCGCCGACCCCGCAGGTCGACTGGTCGGCCGGCGCGGTGTCGCTGCTGATGGAGTCCCGGCGGTGGCCGGAGACCGACCGGCCCCGGCGGGCCGGGGTGTCCTCGTTCGGCATCAGCGGCACCAACGCACACGTGATCATCGAGCAGGCACCGCCGGTCCACCCCGCCGACCCCGCCGACCCGACGGACGCGGTCGGCACGATGGTGCCGCCCGTCCTGCCGTACGTGCTGTCCGCGCGTACTCCGGCGGCGCTGCGGGCCCAGGCGGAGCGGCTGCACACACATCTCACCGAACACGCGGAGCTGGGCGGGCCGGATGTCGCCGGCTCGCTGCTCACCCGTACGGCCCTCGACAGCCGGGCCGTCGTCGTGGCCGCCGACCGCCCGGAGCTGCTGCGGGGCCTGGAAGCGCTGGCAGCGGGCGAGCCCGCCGCCGAGCCGGTACGTGACGACGTCGGCGAGGGCCGAGTCGCGTTCCTGTTCAGCGGCCAGGGCGCCCAACGGGCCGGCATGGGCGGTCACCTCTACCGGGCGTACCCGGAATTCGCCGCCGCGTGGGACGCCGCCAGCGCCGAACTCGACCAGCATCTTGACCGGCCGCTGCGGGACGTCGTGTTCGCCGCGCCGGGATCAGCCGAGGCAGCCCTGCTGGACCGTACCGAGTTCGCGCAGCCGGCGCTGTTCGCCTTGGAGATCGCGCTGTACCGGCTACTGGCGCAGCACGGCCTGCGGCCGGACCTGGTGGCCGGACACTCACTCGGGGAGATCGTCGCCGCGCACGTCGCGGGTGTCCTCTCGCTGGCGGACGCGGCGCGCCTGATCGCCGCCCGGGGCCGCCTGATGGAGGCACTGCCGGCCGGCGGCGCGATGGTCGCGCTCCAGGCGACCGAGGCCGAGGTCGAGCCGAAGCTGGCCGACCACGGCGGCGCGGTGTCCATCGCCGCCGTCAACGGGCCCGACGCGGTGACCGTCGCTGGCGCGCAGGAAGCGGTGCTCGCCCTGGCCGGGCACTTCGAGCGGCAGGGGCGCCGGGTCCGGCGGCTGCGCGTCAGCCACGCGTTCCACTCGCCGCTGATGGACCCCATGATCGACGACTTCCGCCTGGTTGCCGAGGCTCTGACCCTCCGGCCACCGGCGATTCCGATCGCCTCCGCCCTGACCGGCACGATCGCCACCGAGGCATCGCCAAACTCGGCCGAGCCGGATGCGGGCGGGCCGGGTTCGGCCGAGCACTGGGTACGCCACGTCCGCGAGCCGGTGCGCTTCCGCGACGCGGTACGGGCGCTGCGGGATGCCGGTGTCACCACGTTCGTCGAGGTGGGACCGGACGCCGTGTTGACCGGCCTGGCGTCGGACTGCTGCGAACCGCAGACCGACGACCTGCGGTTCATTCCGCTCATGCGACCGGACCAGGACGAGCCGCGCGCTCTCACCAACGCACTGGCCCGGGCCTACGCACGCGGTGTGGCGGTGGACTGGCAGGTGCTCCTGGCCGGCGCCGATCCGGTGCCGGTGGACCTGCCCACGTACGCCTTCCAAGGTCAGCGGTACTGGCTGCGCGACCCCGGGTCCCCGGCCGGTCTGGCCGCCGCCGGTCTGGCGCCGACCGACCACCCGATGCTCGGCGCGGCGATCGCGCTCGCCGACTCCGACCGGTACCTGCTCACCGGCCGCCTCGCCCTGGACGGCCACCCGTGGCTGGCCGACCACGCGCTGCGGGACACCCCGGTGCTGCCCGGTGCGGCGATCGTCGAACTGGTCATGCGCGCCGGCGACCGCGTCGGCGGTACCCGGGTCGAGGAACTGACCCTGCGCGCCCCGTTGCTGCTGCCCGAGGATCGGGCGGTCCAGGTGCAGCTTGCCCTGGACGCGCCGGACGACACCGGACGGCGCCCGGTGACGGTGCACTCCCGGACCGAGGATGCCGAACCCGACCAGCCATGGACCTGCCACGCCACCGGCGTCCTGGCCCCGCCGGAAACGGCCGCGTCCCCGGAGCCGTCCGTGTGGCCACCGGCCGACGCGCGACCAGTCGACCTCGCCGGCTTCTACGAGCGGGCGGCCGGCTCCGGTCTCGCGTACGGCCCGGCGTTCCAGTGCCTGCGAGCCGCCTGGCGGCGCGGCGACGAGGTGTTCACCGAGGTGGCACTCACCGCCGACCAGGTGGAGAACGCCAGCCGGTACGGCGTGCATCCGGCACTGCTCGACGCGGCGCTGCACGGGGCGGCTCTCCTCGGCGACGCGGCGCCGACCGGACTGCCGTTCGAGTGGCGGGGCGTATCGATGCACGCCAACGGGCCGTCGGCGCTGCGGGTACGGCTCACGCCCAGTACCGGTGGGCTGTCCCTGACGCTGACCGACCCGGCCGGGCAACCGGTCGCGACGGTGGAATCCCTCACCGTGCGCGAGATCCCGGCCGACCAGATGCCGGCGGCGCTCGGCGTCGACAGCATCTACGAGGTCGACTGGCCGGTACTGGCAACCCTCTCCGGCGCGCTGCACGGCGGGTGGGCGGCGCTCGGCCCGGTGGGCGAGGACCCGGACACGGAGCCGTCCGGCGACGTCGTGGCGTACCACGACCTGCCGGCACTGGGCGCGGCGGTCGATGCCGGGCGGGCCGTGCCGGACCACGTCCTGGCCGTCCTGCCGGACCCTGGCGCGGATCTCCGCGCCGGGGTCCGCTCGGCGACACACCACGCGCTGGAGCTGATCCAGAGCTGGCTGGCCGACGAGCGTTTCGCCGGATCCCGGCTGGTAATCGTGACCCGGTCGGCGGTGTACGCCGGTGCGGACGACGGGCCGCCGTCACCGGCACTCGCCGCGGTGTGGGGACTGGCCCGCTCCGCCCAGGCGGAGAGCCCCGACCGGGTGATCCTCGTCGACCTGGACGGCACGCCGGAGTCCGAACGGGCGATCACGGCCGCGGTCGCCACCGGCGAGCCGCAGCTCGCGATCCGCGCCGGTGTCGTCCACACGCCCCGGCTCCGACGGGTGACCGCGTCGCCCGATCCGTCCACTCTCGATCCGGCCACTGCCGATCCGGACGGCACGGTGCTGGTCACGGGCGCCAGCGGGATGCTGGGCGGCCTGGTCGCCCGCCGACTGGTGAGCCACCACGGGGTACGCCACCTGCTGCTGGCCAGTCGACGCGGAGCCGATGCCGACGGCGCCGCCGAACTCGTGGCCGCGCTGTCCGCCGAGGGCGCGACCGTGAGTGTGGTCGCCTGCGACGTCTCCGATCGCAGCGCGGTGGCCGGTCTGCTGGACCGGATTCCTCAGGCGCACCCGCTGACCATGGTCGTGCACACCGCCGGCGTACTCGACGACGGCGTGCTGTCGGCGCTCACCCCCCAACGCGTCGACGCTGTCCTCGGCGCGAAGGTGGACGGCGCGATCCACCTGCACGAGCTGACCCGGGACCACGAACTCGCGGCGTTCGTGCTGTTCTCCTCCGCCGCCGCCACGCTCGGAAGCCCCGGCCAGGGCAACTACGCGTCGGCCAACGCGTTCCTGGACGCCCTGGCGCTGCACCGTCGACGGCTCGGTCTGACGGGAACCTCGGTGGCCTGGGGACCGTGGACGGCCACCGGCGGGATGCTCGGCCAGGTTTCCCCGGCCGACCTGGTGAGGATGGGGCGGGCCGGCCTCGTCCCGTTCGACACGGAGCAGGGACTGGCGCGGTTCGACGCCGTACTGGCGCTTCCTGTGCCGGTACCGGTGCCGGTGCGGCTGGATCTGGTGCGGCTGCGCGAGATCGCCGCGAGCACCGGTGTACCGGAGATCCTCCGCCGGCTGGTCGGCACCCCCGTACGCCGGACCGCCGCCACCGACGGCGGGCGCGGCTCCCTCGCGGCGCGGCTCGTCGGACTGCCCGACACCGAGCAGCGCCGGACCGTGCTCGAGTTGGTGCGCGAGCAGGCGGCGCGGACACTCGGCCACCCGTCCGGGGACCTGATCGACGCCGACCGTGCCTTCCGGGAACTCGGGTTCGACTCGCTGACCGGCATCGAACTGCGCAACCGGCTCGGCGCCAGCACCGGTCTGCGGCTGCCGGCCACCCTCGTCTTCGACTACCCGCTGCCGGCCACGCTCGCGGACCACCTGCTCTCCCTGCTGGTCAGCGGCGACACGGCGCCGGCAACGGGCGCGCGGCGGATCCTCGCCGGGGCCGACGACCCGATCGCCATCGTCAGTGTGGCCTGCCGCTACCCGGGTGGGATCAGCTCGCCCGACGAGTTCTGGCGCGCCCTCGCCGAGGGTCGCGACAGCATCTCGCCGTTTCCCACCGACCGAGGCTGGAACGTCGAAACGCTCTACCACCCGGATCCGGACAACCCAGGCACCAGCTACACCCGCGAGGGTGGCTTCCTGCACGACGCCGCCCGGTTCGACCCGGACTTCTTCGGTATCTCGCCGCGCGAGGCCCAGGCGATGGACCCGCAGCAACGGCTGCTGCTGGAGACGTCGTGGGAGACCTTCGAGCTGGCCGGCATCGACCCGACCACGGTACGCGGCAGCCGGTGCGGCGTGTTCACGGGTGTGATGTACCACGACCACACCGTCCGGCTGCGGGACGCGCCCGAGAGCGTCGCCGCCCATCTCGGCATCGGCAGTGCGGGCAGCCTCATGTCCGGCCGGGTCGCCTACACGTTCGGGTTGGAGGGGCCGGCGATCACGGTCGACACGGCCTGCTCGTCGTCGCTCGTCGCCCTGCACTGGGCGGCCCAGGCGCTCCGCCAGGGGGAGTGCGACCTGGCGCTGGCCGGCGGGGTGACGGTGATGTCGACACCGGGAACATTTGTCGACTTCAGCCGCCAGCGCGGACTCTCCGCCGACGGCCGCTGCAAGTCCTTCGCCGCCGGTGCGGACGGCACCGGCTGGGCCGAGGGCGTGGGCATGCTGCTGGTGGAGCGGCTGTCCGACGCGCGGCGCAACGGCCACAGCGTACTCGCCGTCATCCGGGGCAGCGCGGTCAATTCCGACGGAGCGTCGAACGGGCTGACCGCACCGAACGGGCCAGCCCAACAGCGGGTCATCCGGGCGGCGCTGGACACCGCGGGACTGACCGCGGCCGACGTCGACGTGGTCGAGGCGCACGGTACCGGCACCACGCTGGGCGACCCGATCGAGGCGCAGGCGATCCTCGCGACGTACGGCCAGGACCGGCCGGCGGACCGCCCGCTGTGGCTCGGCTCGGTCAAGTCGAACATCGGTCACACCCAGGCGGCGGCCGGTGCGGCCGGAGTGATCAAGATGGTGCTGGCCCTGCGGCACGGGGAACTGCCACGGACGCTGCACCTCGACGCGCCGTCGCCGCACGTCGACTGGGACCAGGGCGCGGTGAGCCTGCTCACCGAGGCCCGGCCGTGGCCCGCGAACGGGCGGCCCCGGCGGGCCGGGATCTCGTCGTTCGGGTTCAGCGGCACGAACGCCCACATGATCATCGAGGAGGCGCCGAACGGAGTCGCCCCGGACAACCTCGCCCCGGCCGTGCCGGCCGCGTCACCGCTGGCGCCCGTACCGGTGCCGATCTCGGCCGCGTCCGGGGCCGCGCTGCGCGCGCAGGCCGACCGGCTGCGTGCCCACCTGTCGCAGCTCCCGGCGGTCGGCGCCGTGGACGCCGGCTATTCCGCTGCCACCACCCGGGCCGCGCTGCGCCAACGGGCGGTCGTCGTGGCGCACGACCGCGACGAACTGCTCGCCGGGCTGGCCGCGACCACGGCCGGCGAGCCCGCCCGATCGGTGGTACGCGGCGAGGTGACGTCCGGCCGGCTCGCGTTCCTGTTCACCGGTCAGGGATCGCAGCGCCCGAGGATGGGCCACGAGCTGTACGAGCGCTACCCGGTCTTCGCGGACGCGTTCGACGAGGTGGCCGCCGCGTTCGCCCCGCACCTCGACGTACCGCTGGAGCACGTGGTGTTCGGGCCCGACCCGGACGGACGGCTGAACCGCACCGGCTACACCCAGGTCGCGCTGTTCGCCCTCGAGGTAGCGCTGTGCCGGCTGCTGGAACGGTGGGGCGTACGGCCGGACGTGGTCATGGGCCACTCGCTCGGCGAACTGACCGCAGCGTACGTCGCCGGGCTCTGGTCACTGGAGGACGCGTGCCGGCTGGTGGCGGCACGCGGCGCACTGATGCAGGCGTTGCCGACCGGCGGCGCGATGGTCGCCGTCCGGGCCACCGAGGCGGAGATCGCGCCGCTGCTCACCGCCGCGTCCGATGCGGTGGGCGTCACGTCCGGTGCGGCGAGCATGGCGTCCGGTGCGATGGGCGTCGCATCCGGTGTGGTGGGCGTGGCGGCGGTCAACGGACCCGACTCGGTCGTCCTCTCCGGCGACGAGGAGGCCGTACTGGCGGTCGCCGCCGAGATCGCAGGGTGGGGGCGCGAGACGAAACGCCTCTCGGTCAACCACGCCTTCCACTCGAGCCGGATGGACGAGATCGCCGAGGAGTTCGGCCGGGTCTGCGACTCGGTGACCTACCACCCGCCGCGCATTCCGGTGGTGTCCAACCTGACCGGTCGGCTGGCGACCGCCGACGAGCTGTGCGGTTCCGGGTACTGGGTGCGGCACGTACGGGAGGCGGTGCTGTTCTGCGACGGCGTCCGCGAGCTGGCGGCCGACGACGTGACGACGTTCCTGGAGATCGGCCCCGACGCCGTCCTGACCACGATGGGCGAGGACTGCCTGTCCGACGCGGTGGACAGCGAACCGGCCACCGTCTTCGTCCCGGCGCTACGGGCGGGCCACCCCGAGCCCGACACCCTCGTGACCGCGCTGGCGAACCTGCACGTGCGGGGCATACCGGTCGACTGGGAGGGGACCTTCGCCGGCTCCGGTGCCCGCCGAGTGCCGCTGCCCACGTACGCGTTCGAGCGGGAACGCTACTGGGCGGAGACGCCACCCGACCGGCGTGACGCCGGAACCCTCGGTCTCGGCGGTATCGACCACCCGGTCCTGGCTGCCGTCACGGAGCTGCCGGAATCGGGCGGCCACCTGTTCACCGGCCGGATCTCGCTGGACACCCACCCGTGGCTGGCCGACCACGCCGTACTCGGCGTCGTGCTGCTGCCCGGCTCGGCGTTCGTCGACCTCGCGCTGACCGCCGGGGAGCAGGTCGGCTGCCCGGTAGTGGACGAGCTGACCGTGCACGAGCCGCTTCCGCTGTCCGGTGAGGGTCGGGTGCGGGTGCAGGTCGGCGTCGGTGCGCCGGACGGGTCCGGCCGGCGGTCGGCGACGGTGTACGCCCGGGACGCCGGCGACGAGGACGGGCAGTGGCGGCGCCACGCGACAGGTGTCCTCTCTCCGGCCGCGCTCCAGTCGGACTTCGACCTCGGCGAATGGCCTCCGGCCGGGGCGCTCGCCGTAGACCTAAACGACGCCTACGAGACGCTCGCCGACGCCGGGCTCGGCTACGGTCCGACGTTCCAGGGACTGCGGGCGGCGTGGCGCCGGGGCGACGAGATCCTCGCCGAGGTCCGGCTCCCCGACGAGTTGCACGCCGACGCAGCCCGGTACCGGGTACACCCGGCGCTGCTGGACGCGGCGCTGCACGCGCTCGGCTTGACCGGTTCCGACGCCGATGGGCGTGGCCTGCCGTTCGCGTGGAACGGTGTGGCGTTGCACGCCGCCGGCGGCGCCGACGTCCGGGTACTGCTCAAGCCGGCCGAATCGGCGGACGCGGTGACGGTGCTGCTGGCCGACGCCGCCGGTCGACCGGTCGTGGCCGTACGCGCACTCGACTTCCGCCCCGTCCCCGCCGAGCAGGTCGGCCGCTTGGGCGGTGCGGACCGCGATCCGCTGTACCTGCTGCGCTGGGTCGCGGCGCCGCAACCGCTCACGAGTCGGCCGGTACCGGCGGTGGCCGTGCTCGACGACGACCACCTCGGCATCGGTCCGGCACTCCGGTCGGCCGGTGTGGAGGTCGCCTCGTACGCCGGTCTCGGTGCCCCGGCGGACCGCCCGGTACCGGAACTCGTGGTGGCGAGCCTCCCGCCTTGCGACGCGGGTGACGGTGGGATTGCCGGCGAGGCGCGGCGAGCCGTCGCCGCCGCGCTCGCTCTGGTGCAGGACTGGCTGGCGGACGAACGGTACGCCGGTGCGCGACTCGTCCTGGCGAGCCGGGGAGCGGCGAGTGCCACCGCCGCCGACGCGACCGATCCGGCGGCTGGAACTGATCTGGCGGCTGCGGCCGTGGCGGGTCTCGTGCGGTCGGCGCAGGCCGAGCACCCGGGCCGGTTCGTCCTGCTCGACCTCGACCGGCCTGGTACCGGGGCGGACACGGACGGACCCGGTCCCGGCCTGCCCGAAGCGATCAGTGCGGCGGCCAGCGGCGACGAGCCACAACTGGCGGTCCGCGCGGGCGTCGTCATGGTGCCCCGGCTGGCCCGGATGATCCCGGACGGGCAACCGGTTGTCACCGACCTCGATCCGACGGGCACCGTGCTGGTGACCGGCGCGAGCGGGATGCTCGGCGGGCTGCTGGCCAGGCATCTGGTGGCCGAGTGTGGCGTCCGCCACCTGCTGCTGGTCAGCCGCCGGGGCCAGGCCTCCGCCGGTCTTGCCGAACTCGGGGCGGAGTTGCGCGCGGCCGGTGCGGTCGTGGCGACGGCGGCGTGCGACGTCGCCGACCGCGACGCACTGGCGGAGCTGCTGGCGTCCGTACCGGCCGAGCACCCGCTGACCGGCGTGGTGCACACGGCCGGGGTGCTCGACGACGGGCTCATCGCCGCGTTGACCCCGGCCCGACTCGACCGGGTGCTGCGGCCCAAGGTGGACGCCGCCTGGCACCTGCACGAGCTGACCGAAGGTCTGGACCTGCGCACGTTCGTACTGTTCTCCTCCTTCGTCGGAGTGCTCGGCGGAGCCGGGCAGGCCAACTACGCAGCGGCCAACGCGTTCCTGGACGCACTGGCCCGGCACCGACAGGCCACCGGTCGGCCGGCGCAATCGCTGGCCTGGGGCCTGTGGGACGGCGAGGGCGGGATGGCCGGCAGTCTCGGCGCCACCGACCGGCGCCGCATGGCCCGTGCCGGTGTCCTGCCGATACGTCCGGAACAGGGACTGCGGCTGTTCGACCTGGCCCGATCGGCCGCCGAGCCACTGGTGGTCGCGGCCCGGCTGGACACCGCAGTACTCCGGTCCCAGGCGCGTGCCGGCCTCCTGCCGGCGGTGCTCCAGAATCTCGTACCCGCCCCGCGCCGCCTGCCCGCCGCCACCACGCCCGGCTCAGACCTCACCCGGCGACTGGCCGTCCTCTCCGCGCCCGAGGGTGCCGACCTGCTGCTCGCACTGGTACGCCAGGAGGTGGCCGAGGTCCTCGGCCAGCCGTCCGCCGCAGCGGTCGGCGCGACCCGGGCGTTCAAGGATCTCGGCTTCGACTCGCTTGCCGGAGTCGAGTTGCGCAACCGGCTGCGGGCCGCGACCGGGCTGCGCTTGGCCGCCACGGTCACCTTCGACCACCCGACTCCGCAGGCCCTCGCCGACCTGCTGTACGCGGAGTTGGCGGGCCGTGCCGACGTACCGGCCGCACCGGCCGCACCGACGTCCGCCTCCCACGAGCCGATCGCGATCGTCGGCATCGGCTGCCGGTTCCCGGGCGGGGTGGACAGTCCGGAGGGGCTGTGGCAGCTCGTGACGAGCGGGATCGATGCCATCTCCGGGTTCCCCACGGACCGGGGTTGGGACCTGCGGACGCTGTACGACCCGGATCCCGAGAGGCACGGCGCCAGCTACACCGCCCAGGGCGGCTTCCTGCACGACGCGGCGCTGTTCGACGCGGCGCTGTTCGGCATCTCACCGCGTGAGGCGCTGGCGATGGACCCCCAGCAGCGGCTGTTGCTGGAGACGAGCTGGGAGGCGCTGGAGCGGGCCGGCATCGACCCGCTGTCGGTACGGGGTACCCGCACCGGCGTCTTCGCCGGCGTCATGTACCACGACTACGCGTCCTGGGCCGACGGGTTGCCGGGCGACCTGGAGGGCTACCTGACCACGGGCACGTCGGGCAGCATCGCCTCCGGGCGGGTCGCGTACGCGCTGGGCCTGGAGGGTCCGGCCCTGTCGCTCGACACGGCCTGCTCGTCGTCGCTGGTCGCCATCGACCTCGCCGCACGGGCGCTGCGCGAGGGGACCTGTGGGCTGGCCCTGGCCGGTGGGGTGACCGTGATGGCGACCCCGGCGGCATTCGTCGCGCTGTCCCGTCAACGGGCGCTGTCGCCGGACGGCCGGTGCAAGGCGTTCGCCGCGGGCGCCGACGGCACCGGCTTCGCCGAGGGCGCCGGCGTGGTACTGCTGGAACGACTGTCCGACGCCGAGCGCAACGGGCGGACGGTGCTCGCGGTCATCCGTGGGTCGGCGGTCAACCAGGACGGCGCGAGCAACGGACTGACGGCGCCGCACGGACCGTCGCAGCAGCGGGTGATCCGGCAGGCGCTCGCCGACGCCCGGCTGTCGCCGGCCGATGTCGACGCCGTCGAGGCGCACGGCACCGGTACCGCCCTCGGGGACCCCATCGAGGCGCAGGCGCTGATGGCCACCTACGGGGCGGATCGGCCCGCCGGCAATCCGCTCTGGCTGGGGTCGGTGAAGTCCAACCTGGGGCACACGCAGGCCGCGGCGGGCGTCGCCGGTGTGATCAAGATGGTGATGGCGATGCGGCACAGCGATCTGCCGCCGACGCTCCACGTGGACGAGCCGTCGCCGCACGTCGACTGGTCCGGCGGAGGCGTGCGCCTGCTCACCGAGGCGGTGCCGTGGCCGACCCGAGGCCGGCCGCGCCGGGCGGCCGTCTCGTCGTTCGGCATCAGCGGCACCAACGCCCACCTGATTCTCGAACAGGCTCCCGAGCCGTCGGCGCGCGCGGCCGAGTGGACAGCTCAGTCGTCGACCGGTTCCGCCGGGCAGGCAGCTGGCGGTCCCACCCTCGCCTGGGTGCTGTCGGCAGGCGGTGAGGACGGCCTACGCGCACAGGCCGCCCGGCTGGCGGAGCACCTGGGCGCGCATCCCGACGCGCAGGACGGTGACGTCGGGTACTCGCTCGCGACCACCAGGGCGTCACTCGACCACCGGGCGGTCGTCGTCGCCGCCGACCGGGAGACGTTCCGGACCGGGCTGGATGCGATCGCCACGGCGGCACCGGTCGCGCACGTGGTACGCGGCGTGGCCGGTGGTACCGCCAGGCCGGTGTTCGTCTTTCCCGGTCAGGGCTCCGAGTGGCCAGGCATGGGCGATGAGCTGTGGCACACGTCGGCACCGTTCCGCGAGCAGCTCGTCGCCTGTGACGAGGCGTTCGCCGCCCACGTCGACTGGTCCGTGGCGGACGTGGTACGAGGCACGGCCGGGGCGGCACCGCTGGACCGGGTGGACGTCAAGCAGCCGGCGCTGTTTTCGATCATGGTGTCGCTGGCCGCCGTCTGGCAGTCGTACGGAGTGGAGCCGGCCGCGGTCATCGGGCACAGCCAGGGCGAGATCGCCGCCGCCTACGTGGCCGGCGCGCTGTCGCTCGACGACGCCGCCCGGATCGTGGCGACCCGCAGCCGGGCCTGGAGAGAACTGGCCGGTCGGGGCGCAATGGTGGCCGTGCAGTCGCCGGTCGGGCGGGTGCGGCAGTGGTTGGAACCGTGGCGTGACGTGCTCTCCGTCGCGGCCGTCAACGGACCCGCCTCCTGCGCGGTGGCCGGCGACCCGGCCGCCTGCGACGAGTTCGTCGAGGCCTGCGTCGCCGAGGGGGTCCAGGTCCGGCGTATCCCGGGTGTCGACACGGCCGGACACACGCCACAGGTGGACGTCTTCCGTGAGCGCCTGCTCGACGAGTTGGCACCTGTGACGCCACGCCCGTCCCGGGTCCCGTTCTACTCGACGGTGACCGGCGCACTGTTCGACACCGCCGGCCTGGACGCCGACTACTGGTACCGGAACATGCGCGAGACGGTGGCGTTCGAGCCGGCGACCCGTGCCGTCCTGGCCACCACAGCCGGAGTGTTCATCGAGGTCAACCCGCATCCGGTGCTCACTGCGTCCCTTCAGCAGATCTTCGACGACACCGATGCGGGGGGCACCTCGGTGGGCACCCTGCGCCGCGACGAGGGCGGCCCGACGCGCGTGACGACGTCGCTGGCCGAGGCATGGGTTCGCGGCGTACCGGTGGACTGGCGGCGGACGTACGGCCCGACCGATCGCCGAGTCGACCTGCCGACGTACGCGTTCCAGCGCCAGCGCTACTGGCTGGACCGGCCGACCGGGGAACCGACCATTGCTGAGGACCCGGTCGAGGCGGGATTCTGGGCCGCTGTCGAGCGCGGTGACCCGGTCGAGGTGGCGGGGACGTTGGCACCCGACGGCGCCGTACCGGCGGCGGACCTGCTGAAGCCGGTGATGCCGATGCTCGCGGCGTGGCGGCGGAGTCGCCGGGACATGTCCACGGTGGACTCCTGGCGGTACCGGGTGGAGTGGAAGCCCCTGCCGGAGCCGTCCCCGGCGGTGTCGCCGGGCACCTGGCTGGTGGTGGTGCCCGACGGGAACGGACGGCAGGAGGCCGAGCCGTACCTCGACGGACTGCGCCGCCGGGGTGCCGAGGTGGAGGTGCTGGAGCTGTCCGAGGCCGGCGCCGACCACACGGCGATCCGGGAGTGGCTGCGGTACGCGGCACCGGACGGGACTCCGGTCGCGGGCGTGCTGTCCATGTTGGGGTTCGACGAATCGCCGTCGGTCGACCGGCCGACCCTCTCCCGTGCGCTCGCGCTGACCGTGACCCTGGTACAGGCGCTGGTCGGGTCGACGGTGGAGGCACCGGTCTGGGTCGCGACCCGGGCTGCGGTCAGCCTCGGCCCGGTCGACCCGCTGGCCGACCCGAACGGTTCGATGATCTGGGGCCTCGGCCGGGTCGCCGCGCTGGAGTTCCCGAAACGCTGGGGCGGGCTCGTCGACCTGCCCCGCGACCACGACGACCGCGTGGTCGCCCGGTTCGTGGCCCTGCTCGCCGGCACCGGCGGCGAGGACCAGGTCGCGATACGCGACGCCGGCCTGTACGGGCGCCGGCTGCTGCCCGCACCGTTGGCCGGCGCACGGCCCGTGGGCACCTGGCGACCACGCGGTACGGTGCTGGTCACCGGTGGCACCGGTGCGGTCGGCGGGCACGTGGCACGTTGGCTCGCCCGGGCCGGCGCGGAACACCTGGTGCTCACCAGTAGGCGTGGGGACGCGGCTGCCGGGGCCGCCGAACTGGCCGCCGAGCTGACCGAGGTCGGCGCCAGGGTCACCATCGCCGCGTGCGACGTCGCCGACCGCGGCGCCCTCGCCGACCTGCTGGCCACGGTACCGGCGGACCTCCCGCTGACCGCGGTGGTGCACGCCGCCGGCCTGGGCTGGCAGGCCGAGCTGGCCGACACCGGCCTCGACGAGTTCGCCGCCGTGATGGAGGCCAAGGTCGAGGGCGCCCGACACCTCGACGCCCTGCTCGACAGCGTCGAACTGGACGCGTTCGTGCTGTTCTCGTCCGGTGCCGCCAGTTGGGGCAGCGCCCGGCAGGGCCCCTACGCCGTGGCGAACACGTTCCTCGACGCGTTGGCCGAGGCGCGACGCGCCCGTGGTCGTACCGCCACCTCCGTCGCCTGGGGCAACTGGGGCGGCGGGGGGATGCTCGACCGGGCCACCGAGGAGACGTTCCGCCGAGGCGGCGTCCGGCTGATGGACCCCGCGCTCGCCGTACGCGCACTGCGCTGCGCAGTGGAGCACGACGAGACCACGGTCACCGTCACGGACATGGACTGGGAGCGGTTCGCCCCGGCGTTCACGATCGCCCGGCCCAGCCCGCTGATCGGGGACATCCCGGCCGTCGTCCGGGCCCTGCAGGACCCGGGTACGGAACGGTCCGGCACCGACGGGGAACAGCCCGCGCTCCAGCGGCGGCTGGCTGGCCTGACCCCCGTCGAACAGGACAGCATGCTGCTGGAGCTGGTACGCCAGAACGTCGCCGCCGTCCTCGGCCATCCCGACACGGACCGAGTCGGGCGGGTGAAGCCGTTCAAGGACATCGGGTTCGAGTCGCTGACGGCGGTCGAGCTGCGCAACCGCCTCAACGACGCCACCGGGCTGCGGTTACCGGCGACGCTGGCGTTCGACCATCCCACGCCGGCCGCGGTCGCGGCGTACCTGCGGACCGAACTGCTGACCGCTGGTGAACCGGCGATGACGTACGACGCCGAGGAGGAGCCGGTCCGGCGTGCGCTGGCGTCGATCCCACTCGAACGGCTGCGCGCGTCGGGGTTGATGGACGAGCTGCTGAAGCTGACCGGTACCACGCCGACGGCACCGGAGCAGCCGGTCGCCGACCGCAGCGGCGCGATCCAGGCGATGGACGTACAGGACCTGATCAGGATGGCGATGGTCGACAGCGACGCGCCGCCGGCACGCGAGTCGGGGAGTTGATGGTGGAGACATCTTCGGAACAGCTTGTTACGGCCCTGCGGGCGTCGCTGCTGGAGAACGAACGCCTCCGGCAGAAGAACGAGCGGCTCACCGAGGTGGCCACCGAGCCGGTCGCCGTCGTCGGAATGGCGTGCCGGCTGCCCGGCGGGGTCACCTCGCCGGAGGACCTGTGGCACCTGGTTGCCGACGGCGTCGACGCGATCGGTCCGTTCCCGACCGAGCGCGGCTGGGATCTGGCGGCCACCTACGACCCCGACCGCAGCCGCCCGAACACCTCCTATGTACAGGCCGGTGGTTTTTTGCAGGACGCGGGCGACTTCGACGCGGAGTTCTTCGGGATCTCGCCACGCGAGGCACTGTCGATGGACCCGCAGCAGCGGCTGCTGCTGGAGACGTCGTGGGAGGCCATCGAGCGGGCCAGCATCAACCCGGCGGCACTGCGCGGCCGGCGCGTCGGCGTGTACGTCGGCACCACCGGCCAGGACTACCTCCAACTGCTGATGGCGGCCGCCGGCGAGGAGTCCGAGGGCTTCGTGCTCACCGGCAGTTCCGCCAGCGTGCTGTCCGGCCGGATTGCCTACACCCTGGGCCTGGAGGGCCCGGCGGTCACGCTGGACACCGCGTGCTCGTCGTCGCTGGTCGCGGTGCACCTGGCCGTCCAGGCGCTCAAGCTTCAGAACTGCTCGCTCGCGCTGGCCGGCGGTGTCACCGTCATGTCGACGCCCGGACCGTTCATCGAGACGTCGAAGCAGCGTGGGCTGTCGCCGAGCGGCCGGTGCCGGGCCTTCGCGTCGGCGGCGGACGGAACCGGCTTCGCCGAGGGCGTCGGCATGGTCCTCCTGGAGCGGCTCTCCGACGCCCGACGCAACGGCCATCCGGTGCTCGCCGTCATCCGTGGTTCAGCGATCAACCAGGACGGCGCGTCAAACGGGCTGGCCGCCCCGAGCGGCCCGGCCCAGCAGCGGGTGATCCGGCAGGCGCTGGCCAACGCGGGGCTGGTGACGAGCGACGTGGACCTCGTCGAGGCGCACGGCACCGCCACCACCCTGGGCGACCCGATCGAGGCGCAGGCCGTGCTCGCCACGTACGGTCAGGAGCGACCGGCCGACCAGCCGCTGTGGCTGGGCTCGCTGAAGTCCAACATCGGACACACCCAGGGCGCGGCGGGGGTTTCCGGCTTCATCAAGGTCGTGCAGGCCCTGCGTCACGGTGTCCTGCCGCAAACCCTGCACGTCGACGAGCCGACGCCGCACGTGGCGTGGTCGAGTGGGAACGTCCGACTGCTGACCGAGCCCCGGCCGTGGCCGGACCTCGCCCGACCGCGCCGGGCCGGCGTGTCCGGCTTCGGGATCAGCGGGACGAACGCGCACGTCGTCCTGGAACAGGCACCTCCGGACCCGGCCCCGCGCAGGCGCGCCCTGGACGACGGCGACGACCTGGTCGCGGGGACGGCACCGTGGGTGGTTTCGGCAGACTCCGACGAGGCGCTGCGCGCCCAGGCCACCCGGCTGCGCGGGTACCTTGCCGACCGTCCCGAACTGTCGCCCGTCGACGTGGGGTTCTCGCTCGCCACGACCCGGGCCGCCCGGCCGCACCGGGCGGCGTTACTGGGTACGACCCGCGACGAGCTCCTGGCCAGCCTCGACGCGCTCGCCGCCGGGCAGCCGTCGACCGGCCTGTTCCGAGGTGTCGGCGGCGCCGACGGCAAGGTCGTGTTCGTGTTCCCCGGACAGGGTTCGCAGTGGCCGGAGATGGGCCGCGAGCTCATGGACTCCTCGGCGGTGTTCCGGGACAGCGTGCGGGCGTGCGCGGAGGCCCTGGAGCCGTACCTGGACTGGGCGGTGGAGCCGGTCGTGCGTGGGCTGCCCGGGGCTGCGGATCTGGATCGGGTCGACGTGAAGCAGCCGGTGCTGTTCACGATGATGGTGTCGCTGGCGGCGCTGTGGCACGCCCACGGCGTCCAGCCGGCGGCCGTGGTCGGCCACTCGCAGGGTGAGGTGGCGGCCGGGTACGTGGCCGGTGCCCTGTCCCTGGACGACGCCGCCCGGATCATCGCGCGGCGCAGCCAGGCGTGGCTCGAGCTGACCGGCCGCGGCGCGATGGTGTCCGTACAGACGCGGGCGGACCGGGTACGGGAGAAGCTCGAACCCTGGCGTGACAGGCTGGCCGTGGCGGCGGTCAACGGGCCGGGCTCGTGTGCGGTGTCCGGAGAGGCGGCGGCCTGCGCCGAGTTCCTCGCCGAGTGCACGGCGGACGGGCTACGGGCCCGGCAGATCCCGGGCGTGGACACCGCCGGGCACTCGCCGCAGGTCGAGATGCTGCGGGACCGGCTGCTGGCCGACCTCGCACCGGTGTCTCCGCGGGCCGCGACGGTCCCGTTCTACTCCACGGTCACCGGTGCGGTGATCGACACCACGACGTTGGACGCGGACTACTGGTACCGCAACATGCGCGACACCGTGGAGTTCGAGTCCGCCACCCGCGCCCTGCTCGTCGACGGCCACCGGTGCTTCGTCGAGGTCAGCCCGCATCCGCTGCTCGCGTCGTCGTTACAGGAGACGTTCGACGACAACCCGGACGAGGCCGGCGCCGCACCGGTGGCCATCGGCACGCTGCGGCGGGACGAGGGCGGCCCGCAGCGTTTCGTCAGCTCGCTCGCAGAGGCGTACACGCACGGGGTCGACGTGGACTGGGACCGCGTCTTCGCCGGCTCGCGGGCGGTCACTGTGGACCTGCCGACGTACGCCTTCCAACGGCGCCGGTACTGGCTCGACACGGCGGGCCGGGTCGGCGACGTGTCGTCGGCGGGGCTGGTGGCCGCAGGGCACCCGCTGCTGGCCGCCGCGGTCGAGCTTCCCGGGTCCGGCGGCGTGCTGCTGTCCGGGCGGTTCTCGACGGCTTCACACGGCTGGCTCGCCGACCACGCCCTCGGCGACCAGGTGCTGTTCGCCGGCGCGGGCTTCGTGGAGCTGGCGCTGCGGGCCGGTGACGAGGTCGGTTGCGGGCACGTTGAGGAGCTGGTCCTGGAGGCCCCGCTGCTGCTGTCTTCCGGGCAGGCGGTCCGAATCCAGGTGCTGGTCGGCGTACCCGACGACGCGGGTCTCCGTCCGGTCAGCGTGTACTCGCTGCCGGACGGAGCCGACGACGGTCTGCCGTGGACCCGACACGCGGTCGGTACGCTCGTCGCCGACCCGGGATCGGAACCGGTCGACCTTGAGGTGTGGCCGCCGGCCGGCAGCGAACCGGTGGCTCTGGACGACTACTACGCGCGTGCCGCCGACGCCGGCCTGGTCTACGGTTCCACCTTCCAGGGACTCCGGGCGGCCTGGCGACGCGGTGACGAGGTGTTCGCCGAGGTCGCGCTTCCGGAGAGCGCCGCCGGCGCCGCCTTCGGCGTCCATCCCGCCCTGCTGGACGCCGCGTTGCACGCCACCGGCCTCGGCTCCTTCTTCGCCGACACCGGAGCGGTTCGGCTGCCGTTCGAATGGCGCGGCGTGACGCTCCACGCCGCGCAGGCCACCCGGTTGCGCGTCGCGCTGCGGCCCGCGGGGGCGGACGCCGTGTCGCTCGTCGCGGTGGACGGGGCCGGTCTTCCCGTCGTCACGGTCGAGTCGCTGGCGTTCCGGCCGGTCGGTGCGCAGGGGGCCGCCGGCTCGGTGGCCACGATTGGCAACAGTCTCTTCCGGGTCTGTTGGACACCGCTGACCAGCGCGCCGCCGGCCGAACCGCCGCCGGCCCGGTGGGGCTGGCTCGCCGGGCCGCCGGACCTGTCCGGTCCGGTGCCGGCCGTCGAGACGTTTGCGGACCTCGCGGCGTTGGCGGCGAGGGACGCCGGGACCCCGGTGCCGGACGTGATCATGGTACCGCTGACCGCCGACCCCGTCATCGACAGTGGGGCCGGCGATGGCGAGCTGCCGGCACGGGTGCGGACCATGACCGGGCGCGCGCTGGAGTTGGTGCGGGCGTGGATCGCCGACGAGCGGTTCGGGGCGGCGAAACTGATGGTCGTCACGCGGGGTGCGGTACCGACCGGGGACGGCGGGGACGTCACCGACCTGGCGGTATCGGCTGTCTGGGGATTGGTGCGCACGGCGCAGAACGAGCATCCGGACCGATTCCTGCTCCTGGACACCGACGGTGCCATCCCGTCGTCGGTCGCCGACGCCGTCGCCGCCGGCGAGTCGCAGCTCGTCGTACGCGACGGTGTGGTGCTCGTACCCCGGCTCGCCCGTCGGCCGGTCACCGGTGATTCGGCCACCACCAGACCGGTCTGGAATTCCGACGGCACCGTGCTGATCACCGGCGCCACCGGGACGGTCGGAGCGGTGATCGCCGAACACCTGGTGGTCGAGCACCGGGTGCGGCACCTGCTGCTGGCCAGCCGGCGCGGCGCTGCCACGGCGGGCGCTGCCGCCCTGCGCGCGCGGCTGGTGGAACTGGGCGCCGAGGTGACGATGGCCGCCTGCGACGTCAGCGACCGGGACGCACTCGCGGCTCTGCTCGACGCCGTTCCCGACGCGCATCCGCTGACCGGGATCATCCACGGCGCGGTCGTCCTGGACGACGGTGTGCTCGAGGCGCTCACCCCGGAGCGGATCGACACCGTACTGGCACCGAAGGTCGACGCGGCGTGGCACCTGCACGAGCTGACCCGTGACCGGCAACTGTCGGCGTTCGTACTGTTCTCGTCGGCGTCGGGCATCCTCGGCCGGGGCGGGCAGGCCAACTACGCAGCCGCGAACGCCTTCCTCGACGCGCTGGCCCAGCACCGTCGCAGCCGGGGACTGACCGCGACCTCGATGGCGTGGGGGCCCTGGTCCGGCGCCGCGGGGACGCTCACCCAACTCGACGAGGTGGGTCGGGCGCGGATGGCGCAGAACGGTGTCACCGGGCTGTCCGCCCGTGACGGCGCGGCCCTGTTCGACGCCGCGCTCGTGGCAGACGAGCCGCTGCTGCTGTCCATGCTGTGGCACCCGGCCGTCGCCGCCGACACGGCCCGGGGCCAGGTACCCGTGCTGCTGCGGGGCCTCGTCCGGGGCCCGGCGCGGCGGCGTGCCGCCGCCAGCTCCGGCGACGGGTCGGACCTGTTGCGCCGGCTCGCCGGCATGACTGAGCCGGACCAGCACAACCTGCTGCTGGAACTGGTACGGGCCGAGGCAGCCGCGGTCCTCGGGTACCCGTCGCCGGGCGGGCTCGTGGTCAGCAGGGCGTTCAGGGAACTCGGATTCGACTCGCTCACCGCGGTGGAGTTGCGTAACGCGCTGAAGAACGCCACCGGCCTGCGGCTACCGGCCACTCTGGTCTTCGACTACCCGAACCCGCTGGTGCTGGCCCGGTTCCTGCGCGACGAACTGGTGGGCAGGGCGGCGGCGCTGGACGCCCCGGTGCCGGTTGCCTCCCGGCCGGCGGGGCACCCCGACGAGCCGATCGCGATCATCGCGATGAGCTGCCGGTACCCAGGTGGCGTCGACTCGCCCGAGGATCTGTGGCGGCTGGTGGCCGACGAGGCCGACGTGATCTCAGGGTTGCCGGTGGACCGGGGCTGGGACGTCGACACGCTGTACGACCCGGACCCCGACCGCCCGGGTACGACCTATGCCCGCGAGGGTGGGTTCCTCGACACGGTGGGTGACTTCGACGCGGCGTTCTTCGGTCTGTCGCCGCGTGAGGCGGTTGCCACGGATCCCCAGCAGCGGCTGCTGCTGGAGGCCTCGTGGGAGGTCGTCGAGCGCGCCGGGATCGATCCGACGACGCTGCGGGGCACCGATACGGGTGTCTTCACCGGCGTGCTCTACCAGGACTACGGCACGTTGTTCGCCAGCTCGGCGAGCCAGACCGACGGCTACCTCGGTACCGGAGTCGCCGGCAGCGTCGTGCCCGGCCGGGTCGCGTACACGCTGGGGCTGGAAGGTCCGGCGGTGACAGTCGACACGGCCTGCTCCTCGTCGCTGGTGGCGCTGCACCTGGCGGGACAGGCACTGCGCAACGGGGACTGCTCACTCGCGTTGGCCTCCGGCGTGACGGTGATGGCGACGCCGACGATGTTCGTCGACTTCGCCCGGCAACGGGGGCTCGCACCGGACGGCCGGTGCAAGCCGTTCGCGGCGTCGGCCGACGGCATCGGGCTGTCCGAGGGCGTGGGCGTGCTCCTCGTCGAGCGGCTGTCGGACGCCCGGCGCAACGGGCATCCGGTGCTGGCGGTGATCCGTGGATCGGCGGTCAACCAGGACGGCGCGTCGAACGGGCTGACCGCGCCGAACGGCCCCGCGCAGCAGCGGGTGATCCGTCGGGCGCTGGCGTCGGCGCGACTGGCACCGGCCGACGTCGACGTGGTGGAGGCGCACGGCACGGGTACCACGCTGGGCGACCCGATCGAGGCACAGGCCCTGATCGCCGCGTACGGGCAGGACCGGCCGGTCGACCGGCCGCTGTGGCTCGGCTCGGTGAAGTCGAACATCGGGCACACCCAAGGGGCGTCAGGCATGGCCGGCGTGATCAAGATGGTGCAGGCGATGCGGCACCGGATCCTGCCTCGCACCCTGCACGTCGACCTGCCGACGGCACAGGTGGATTGGTCCGACGGTGCGGTCGAGCTGCTGACCGAGGCGCGACCGTGGACCGTACCCGACCGGCCCCGCCGGGCCGGCGTCTCGTCGTTCGGCGTCAGCGGGACGAACGCCCACGTGATCCTCGAAGAGGTGCCGATCGGCGAAGACGACCGACCCGAGGTCCGCACAGAGGATGACGCCCGGGGGTCCGGACCGATCGCCTGGGTCCTCTCCGGCCGGTCACCGGCGGCACTCGCCGGGCAGGCCCGTCGGCTGCTGTCGCACCTGGAGGCCAATCCCGGGCTGTCCGACCACGACGTGGCGTACTCGCTGGCCGCCTCGCGGGCGCGGTTCGAGCACCGCGCGGTCGTGACGGCCGCCGACCGGGCGGACCTGCTGGCCGGTCTGGGGGCCGCCGCGGCCGACCGGAGCGCCACCGGACTGGTTAGGGGCGTCGTCGAGGGAACGGGACGCCCCGCCTTCGTGTTCCCAGGGCAGGGTTCGCAGTGGGTGGGGATGGCCGCCGAGCTGCTCGACACCGAGCCGGTGTTCGCCGCGAGGCTCCGGGAGTGCGCGGACGCCCTGGCGCCGCTGGTGGACTGGTCGTTGGAGGACGTGTTACGGGCGCTGCCCGGAGCCGCGTCGCTGGACCGGGTCGACGTGGTACAGCCGGCGCTGTGGGCGGTGATGGTGTCGCTGGCCGAATTGTGGCGGTCCTGCGGCGTGGAGCCGGCGGCGGTCGTCGGGCACTCCCAGGGTGAGATCGCGGCGGTGGTGGTGGCCGGCGGGTTGTCGTTGACGGATGGCGCGCGCGTGGTGGCGCTACGTAGTCGCCTGCTGTGCAGCCTCTCGGGGCACGGCGGCATGGGTTCGGTGGCGGTACCGCACGACGCGGTGGCGGAGCGGATCCGACCATGGGGCGAGCGGCTGTCGCTGGCGGCGGTGAACGGCCCGTCGTCGGTGGTGGTGTCGGGCGATCCCGAGGCGTTGGACACGCTGCTCGCCGGGTACGTCAACGAAGGGGTGCGGGCACGCCGGATCGCGGTGGACTACGCGTCACACTCGGCCCAGGTGGACGGGGTCCGCGATGATCTGCTCGCGGCGCTGTCCGGGCTGTCCCCCCGGTCGTCGTCGGTGCCGTTCCACTCGACCGTGACCGGTGGCCCGGTCGACACCGCGGCCCTGGACGCCGAGTACTGGTTCCGCAACCTCCGCCAAACCGTGGAGTTTCACCATGCGGTGCGGGGCATGCTGGCCGCCGGCTACGACGCGTACATCGAGGTCAGTCCGCATCCGGTGCTGACAGTTGTCATGCAGGACACGATCGAGGCGACCGGGCTGGGCGCGGTCGCGGTCGGTACCCTCCGTCGTGGCGAGGGCGGTACGACCCGGTTCCTCACCTCGCTCGCCGAGGCGTGGGCCCACGGGGTAGCGGTGGACTGGGCGTCCCGGTTCACCGCCGCGCGGCGGGTCGAACTGCCCACGTACGCGTTCCAACGGCGACGGTACTGGTTGGAAATAGGATCCGGCGCCACCCGCACCGGTGCGGACGGCGCGCGGGACGATGGCGACGGCGGGTTCTGGGCGGCAGTCGAGCGCGCCGACCTGGCAGAGGTCGCCCAGACGTTGGAGCTGGCGGACGCGGCGGAGTTGGCGCCGGTCCTGCCGGCGCTGTCGTCGTGGCGCCGCCGCCGGCGTACCCGGGCGACGACTGACTCGTGGCGGTACCGGATGACCTGGAAGCCGGTGCACGCGCCGCCCGGCAACGGGCTGTCCGGGACCTGGCTCCTGGTGACGCCGCCGGAGACAGCCGGGGACGGCCAGCCGGCGGCTGCCGGTACCGGAACCACGACCCGGGAGACCGTGCAGACGTGTGAACGGGCGCTGCGGGCCGCCGGAGCGGAGGTGATCCGGCTGGAAGTGACGGGCACGGACCGGGACGAGACGGTCGAGCGACTGCGCGCGCTGCTCGCCGACGTACCGGAGCCGGCCGGGGTGCTGTCGTTGCTGGCCTGGGCCGGACCGGGTAAGGAACCGACGCCGTCGGCGGCGGTGTTCGCCCGGACCGAGGCTCTCGCCGGGGCCCTCGACGAGGCCGGTGTGGCGGCGCCACTGTGGGTGGCGACCAGGCACGCGGTGAGCGTCGGTCGGTCCGACCAGCCGGTCGACGTGGAGCAGGCAGCCGTCTGGGGGCTGGCGGTGACGTCCACGTCGCGGCCGCCGCAGCGGTGGGGTGGCCTGGTGGACACCCCCGCGGTGCTCACCGAGCGCGCCGCGACCCGGCTGGCCGGCGTGCTCGCCGGAGGCGAGGACCAGGTCGCGCTGCGCGACTCGGCGATCCACGTCCGGCGCCTGGTTCCAGCGCCAGAGGTGGACACCCGGGACGGGGACGCCCGCCCGGCGGACACCCGGGGTGGTGACGAGTGGACGCCACGCGGCACCGTGCTCGTCGTCGGCGACGCGACGGGCGCCGGGGCGGAGGTGGTGCGGTGGCTCGCCGGTACCGGTGTGGACCTGGTCCTGGCCGGCCACGGCGACCAGGAGGCGGCAACGGCGTTGGCGGCCCGGCTCACCGCCGCCGGCGCGACGGTGAACGTGGGAGCCGCCGAGCTGACCGACCGCGACGGGGTTGCGGCACTGCTCGCGGCCGTCCCGGCGGAGCGCCCGCTGACCGCGCTCGTCCAGATCCTCGACGCCGGTCACGGTGCCGAGCGGCAGGCCGCGACGGCGACCGCTGCGGGGCACCTGGACGAACTGCTGGCAGGCGAGATGTTGGACACCGTCGTGACGATCTCGACCGGTGCCGGGATGTTCGGTGCCCGGGCCGGGCGCTCGGTGGACGATCTGGCCCGGCCGGAGGGCCGACCACCGGCGGAGGCCTACCTGGAGGCGTTGGTACAACGTCGCCGGTCGCGCGGCCTCGCGGCGACCCGGCTCTGGCTGGGCAACCTGGCCGACGTCGCCTCGACCGGGGACGCGCCGCCCGCGCGAGCCCTGCGGCCGATGCCGACGGAGCTGGTGATGGGCATGGTGTCGCGGGCGGTGGCACGCGGTGAGACCTCGCTCGTCATCGCCGACGTCCAGTGGGAACAGCTGCTGGCCGACCACCCGGCCCTGGGTACGGCTCCGCTGTTGGGTGACGTCTCCGAGGTCGTACGGATCCGGACCAGCGGCGACCAGGTGTCCGAGCCGGCCACACTGTCGACCTTCCGGCGGAACCTGCTCGACCAGCCACCGGCGGATCGCGCGGCCGCCCTGCTGGACCTGGTCCGCGTCGAGGCGGGCGTGGTACTCGGACATCCGTCCCCCGAGACGATCGGGACGACCAGGCCGTTCCGTGAACTCGGGTTCGACTCACTGACCGCCGTGGAACTGCGCAACCGGATCGGCGCCGCGACCGGCCTGCGGCTGCCGGCCGCACTGGTCTTCGATCACCCCACCCCGGTCGAGCTCGCCGGGTACCTGCGCGGCGAGCTCGAGGGGACGGCCAGTGACCCGGGTACGCCCACACCGTCACCCGTCCCCACCGCATCCGAACCCATTGCGATCGTCGCGATGAGTTGCCGGTACCCGGGTGGTGTGCGCGACCCGGAAGCGCTGTGGAGCCTGGTGGCCGGAGGCGTCGACGCGATCGGACCGTTCCCCACGGATCGGGGATGGGACCTGGACCGGCTGTACGACAGTGACCCGGACCGGCCCGGCACCTCCTACGTACGCGACGGCGGCTTCCTGTACGACGTCGGTGACTTCGACGCCGGCCTGTTCGGCATCTCCCCCCGTGAGGCCGTGGCGATGGACCCCCAGCAGAGGTTGCTGCTGGAAACCTCGTGGGAGGCGCTGGAGCGGGCCGGTATCGGCCCGGACCGCCTGCGCGGCAGCCAGACCGGGGTGTTCGTCGGTGCCGGCGCCCAGGACTACGGCATGCTGGCGTCGGCCGCGAGCGAGGGCTACGCGCTGACCGGCAACGTGGCGAGCGTGCTGTCCGGACGTGTCGCCTACGCGTTCGGGCTGGAGGGCCCGGCCGTGACCGTCGACACCGCGTGCTCGTCGTCGCTGGTCGCCCTGCATCTGGCGGTCCAGGCGCTGCGTAACGGCGAGTGCGCACTGGCCCTGGCCGGCGGTGTCACGGTCATCGCTACGCCGGGCGCGTTCGTCGAGTTCTCCCGGCAACGCGGGCTGGCCCCGGACGGGCGCTGCAAGTCGTTCTCCGGTTCGGCCGACGGTACGGCCTGGTCGGAGGGCGTGGGCATGCTGCTGGTGGAGCGGCTGTCGGACGCCCGGCGCAACGGGCACCCGGTGCTGGCGGTCGTCCGAGGTTCGGCGGTCAACTCCGACGGAGCGTCGAACGGGCTCACCGCACCGAACGGCCGGGCGCAGCAGCGCGTGATCCGGCAGGCACTGGCCGCCGCCGGAGTGCGTCCGGCCGAGGTGAGCGTGGTGGAGGCACACGGTACGGGTACCACGCTGGGCGACCCGATCGAGGCGCAGGCCCTGCTGGCGACGTACGGCCGGGACCGTCCGGCGGCGGCGCCGCTCTGGCTCGGCTCGATCAAGTCCAACCTCGGTCACACCGGGGCTGCCGCAGGTGTCGCCGGGATCATCAAGATGGTGCTGGCGATGCACCACCGGGTACTCCCGCCGACGCTGCACGTGACCGAGCCGTCGCCGCACGTGGATTGGACGGCCGGCGCCGTCGAGCTGCTGACCGAGGGGCGTGCGTGGCCGGCGGATCAGCCGCTGCGCGCGGGTGTGTCGTCGTTCGGCATCAGCGGCACGAACGCACACGTCATCCTCGAGGCGGGACCGCCCGCGCACGTCGTCCCCGAGGCGGGGCCGCCCGCGCCGGATCCGTTGGCGGGTGACGCCATGGCGGCCCCTCCGCCGGTGCCGTGGGTGCTCTCCGGCGCGACCGGCACCGCGCTGCGGGAGCAGGCGCGGCGTCTGCATCAGCACGTCGGCAACACACCGGACGCCCGCCCGGTCGACGTCGGGTACTCGCTCGCCAACGCCCGAGCGGCGATGCAGAAGCGTGCCGTCGTGCTCGGCGCGGACCGCGAAGCGCTTCTCGACGGGCTGGCCGCGCTCGGCGACGGCCGCCCCTCTCCCGGTCTGGTGACCGGCACCGTCACGACCGGCCGTCTCGGGTACGTCTTCGCCGGCCAGGGCGCGCAACGGGCGGGCATGGGCCGGCTCGCGTACGACGCGTTTCCGGTCTTCGCCGATGCCTTCGACGCCGCCTGCGCGCAGTTCGACCGGCACCTCGACCGGCCGCTGCGGGATGTCGTCCTCGATCCCGCCGGGGCCACGGATCTGGACCGGACGGTGTTCGCCCAAGCCGGGCTGTTCACCGTGGAGGTCGCGCTGTTCCGGCTGCTGGAGAGCTGGGGCGTCCGGCCCGACGTACTCGTCGGGCACTCGATCGGGGAACTGGCCGCCGCACACGTCGCCGGAGTGTGGTCGTTGGAGGACGCGTGCGCGCTGGTCGCCGCGCGTGGCCGGCTGATGCAGGCACTGCCCGAGGGCGGCGCGATGGTCGCCGTCCAGGCAGCCGAGGAGGAACTGCGGGAGGCACTCGCGGAGCCGGGATGCGGCGTGGACATCGCGGCGGTCAACGGCCCCCGATCGGTCGTGCTCTCCGGCGACGAGGACGAGGTGCTGGCGCTCGCCGCACGGTGGCGGGACCATGGGCGCAAGGTCAAGCGGCTGACCGTCAGCCACGCCTTCCACTCCCGCCGGATCGAGCCGATGCTGGGCGAGTACCGACGGGTGGCGGCCGGCCTGACCCCGTACCCGCCACAGATCACGGTGGTGTCCACCCTGACCGGCGAGCTGGCCGACCCGGAGCAGTTGGGCTCGGCCGACTACTGGGTCCGGCACGCCCGGGACACGGTGCGCTTCCACGACGGCATCCGTACCCTGCACGCCGCAGGCGTCACCACCTTCGTCGAACTGGGCCCGGACGGCGGTCTCACCGCCCAGGGCCAGGAGTGTCTCGACGGCGTCGACGGCGCCCGCCCGGTGTTCGTACCGACCCTGCGCGCCGACAGGCCGGAGCCCGAAGCCGTGCTCACCACGGTCGCGCACCTGTACGTCAACGGCGTCCCGGTCGACCTGGCCGGGGTGTTCGCCGGCACCGGCGCGCGCCAGGTCGCCCTGCCCACGTACGCGTTCCAGCGGCAACGATTCTGGCCGGTCGCCGCCGCGTCGGCGGAACCCGTGGTGAGCACCAACGCCGACCCCGTCGACGACGAGTTCTGGGCGGCCGTGGAGCAGGGTGACCTCTCGGCCCTCGCGGAGACCCTCGGCGTGGTCGGTGACGAGCCGCTGAGCGCCGTGCTGCCGGCGATCTCGTCCTGGCGTCGGGACCGGCGGGACCGGTCCACGATCGACTCCTGGCGCTACCGGCTGACCTGGCGGGCGGTACGACCCACGGAGACGCCGTTGTCCGGCACCTGGCTGCTGGTCGCCCCGCCGCACACACCGGTGGGCTCCTACGCGGACGCCCTCGAGCGGCACGGTGCCGACGTCGTGACGGTGAAGCTGGGCGAGGACCGCGTCGATCGGGACACCGTGGCCGCACGGCTGCGCCAAGCGCTCGCCGACGGCGTCGAGGTGGCCGGCGTCCTGTCCCTGCTGGCCGTCGACGAGGAGCGGCTGGACACCCATCCGGCGCTGGCGCGTGGGCTCGCGCTGACCGTCCTGCTGGTCCAGGCGTTGGCCGACGAGCGGGTGACCGCGCCGCTGTGGCTCGCGACCCGGGGCGCGGTCGAGGTCGTCCGCCAGGATCCGACGGTCAGCCCGGTCCAGTACCAGATCTGGGGGCTCGGCACGGTGCTGGGCCTGGAGCGGCCCCGGTCCTGGGGCGGGCTGGTCGACCTGCCGCCGGTCCTGTCCGGACCCGCGGGGGCGCTGCTCGCCGGGGTGCTCGCCGACGGCGACGAGGACCAGGTGGCGGTCCGCGACTCGGGTGTATTCGCCCGCCGGATGGTCCGCGCCGTACCCGCCGAGCCCGGATCGGCACGCGACTGGCGGCCGCGCGGCACGGTGCTGGTCACCGGCGGTACCGGCGGGTTGGGCGCGCAGGTGGCCCGCTGGCTGGCCGCCAGGGGAGCCGAGCACCTGGTTCTCGCCAGCCGCCGGGGTGACCGCGCGCCCGGGGTGGCCGATCTGGAGGCGGAACTGCGGTCCGCCGGTACCCGGGTCACGGTCGCCGCGTGCGACGTGTCCGACCGCGAACAGCTCGCGGCACTGCTGGCCGGGCTGCCGGCGGCGGACGCACCGACGGCGGTGGTGCACGCCGCCGGAGTGCCCGGGTACGGGGAACTGATCGGAACCGACCTGGCCTCGGTGGCGGACGTGCTGGCCGCCAAGGCGGACGGCGCCCGCCACCTCGACGAACTGCTCGGTGACACACCGCTGGACGCGTTCGTGCTGTTCGCCTCGGGCGCCGGGGTGTGGGGGAGTGCCGGCGCCGGCGCGTACGCCGCCGCCAACGCGTACCTGGACGGACTGGCCCATCGGCGTCGCGCCGAGGGCCTGGCGGCGACCTCGGTGTCGTGGGGAAGCTGGGACACCGGAGGGATGGTCACCGACGAGGCCGCCAAGCTGCTGACCCGGCATGGCATGCGCCTCATGCCGGCGGCGCTGGCGATCGGCGCTCTGCAACAGGCGCTGGACCGGGACGAGTCGGTCCTCACCGTGGCCGACATCGACTGGGAGCGTTTCGTGCCCGGGTACACGCTGGCCCGCCGGCGCCCGCTCATCGACGACCTGGCCGAGGTACGCCAGGTGCTGGAGCGGCCGGGCCCGGTCGAGGCGCGGCCCGAACAGTCGACGCTGCGGCAGCGGCTGGCCGAGCTGACCGAGGTGGAACAGGAGAGCGTCCTGCGCGACCTGGTACACGGGGAGGTGGCGGCCGTCCTGGGCCACGGATCGGCCGCCGAGATCTCCGCAACTCGCCCGTTCACGGATCTCGGTTTCGACTCGCTGACGGCGGTCGAACTGCGTAACCGGATGACCGTGGCAACCGGCCTGTCCCTGCCCGCGGCGCTGGTCTTCGACTACCCCACGCCGGCCGCCCTCACCGGACACCTGCGGTCCCGACTCGTCGCGGACCTGCCGACCGGGCCCGGGGCGGCGCTGCGCGACATCGACAACCTCGACGGGCTGTTGTCCTCGCTCACTCCAGGCGACGACGAGCACGGCCGGGTGGTGGCGCGACTGGAGACACTGCTGGCCAAGCTGACCGCCGTCGCCGGTGCCACCACCGACGACGGTGCGTTCGGAATGCGGCTGGAGTCCGCGACCGACGACGAGATGTTCGACCTCATCGACAACGACCTCGGCGTGCACTGACCGGACCGCCGCCCGCCCTTCCGCTGACCCGCGTGAAATGAGGAAGATCGTGAACACCGAAGACAAGCTCCGCGACTACCTCAAGCGCGTCACCGCCGACCTCAAGGCGACCCGGGAGCGCTTGCGCCAGGCGAGTAGCGGGGCACACGAGCCGGTCGCGATCGTCGCGATGAGCTGCCGCTACCCCGGCGGGGTGCGCTCGCCGGAGGATCTGTGGCGGCTGGTGGCGGACGGGGTCGACGCGGTCGGCGGGTTCCCGACCGACCGTGGATGGGACCTGGCCGCGTACGGGCTGGACAGTGACACGTCCGACGCGGTGTCGGCCTTCGAGGGCGGCTTCCTCTACGACGCCGCCGAGTTCGACGCAGAGTTCTTCGGCATCTCGCCGCGCGAGGCGAAGGGCATGGACCCGCAGCAGCGGCTGCTGCTGGAGACCGCCTGGGAGGCGGTCGAGCGGGCCGGGATCGACCCGACAGCACTGCACGGCAGCCGTACCGGCGTGTTTGTCGGCGGCACGTCGCAGGACCACGCCGTCCTGCTGATGAATGCCGGCCAGGAGGCCGGATACTCGATGACCGGCGGAGCGGGCTCCGTACTGTCTGGCCGGGTCGCCTACGCCCTCGGGCTGGAGGGGCCCACCGTCACGGTGGACACCGCGTGCTCGTCGTCGCTGGTGGCGCTGCACCTCGCGGCGCAGGCCCTGCGCAACGGCGAATGCTCGCTGGCCCTGGCCGGCGGGGTGACCGTGATGGCCACCCCGGGAGCGTTCGTCGAGTTCGTCCGGCAGGGTGGCCTGGCCGCGGACGGCCGGTGCAAGGCGTTCGCTGAGGCGGCCGACGGTACCGGGTGGTCCGAGGGCGTCGGCATGGTGCTGCTTGAGCGGCTGCCCGACGCCGAACGCAACGGACACCCGGTACTCGCGGTGATCCGCGGCTCGGCGGTCAACTCCGACGGCGCGTCGAACGGGCTCACCGCCCCCAACGGCCCGTCCCAGCAGCGGGTGATCCGGGAGGCGCTGGCCACCGCCCGGCTGTCGTCTGCCGAAATCGACGTGGTCGAGGCACACGGCACGGGTACCCGGCTCGGCGACCCGATCGAGGCGCAGGCCCTGCTGGACACGTACGGGTCGGAGCGGCCGGCGGACCGTCCGCTGTGGCTGGGCGCGTTGAAGTCCAACATCGGCCACACTCAGTCCGCCTCCGGCGTCGGCGGCGTGATCAAGATGGTGCTGGCGATGCGGTACGGCATGCTGCCGCGCACGTTGCACGTCGACGCGCCGACCTCCGGGGTGGAGTGGGCGTCGGGCGCGGTGCAGCTGCTCACCGAGGCACGGGAGTGGCCGTCGACCGGGGCGCCCCGACGGGCCGGCGTCTCCTCGTTCGGAGTGAGCGGAACCAACGTCCACCTGCTCCTGGAACAGCCCCCCGCTCCCGCTTCCGGACCCGACGCGGTGGCGGGCCTGGACAGTGACGCGCCGCCGTTGCCGGTACTGCCGTTCGCGGTGTCGGCCCATTCTCAGGGCGCACTGCGGGACCAGGCGGCGCGCCTGCTGGCCCACCTGACCGACCACCCGTACGACGCCGACCGGGACCTGGCGTACTCGCTCGCGACCTCGCGGGCACACCTGGAGCACCGCGCCGTACTGGTCGGCGCCAACCGGTCGGCCCTGGTCGAGGGGCTGACCGCGCTGTCGGAGGGACGGGGGGCGCCGGGTCTGGTACGGGGAACGGCCGGCACCGACGGCCGGGTCGTGTTCGTCTTCCCGGGGCAGGGCTCGCAGTGGGCGGGTATGGCCGCGCGACTGGTGGACTCGTCACCGGTATTCGCCCGACGCCTGTCGGAATGCGAGACCGCGCTCGCGCCGTTCGTAGACTGGTCGCTGACCGACGTCGTACGGGGGAAACCGGGCGCCGCCCCACTGGGCCTGGTCGACGTGGTACAGCCGGTGCTCTGGGCGGTGATGGTGTCGCTGGCCGAGCTGTGGCGCTCGTACGGCGTGGAGCCGTCAGCGGTGATCGGGCATTCGCAGGGCGAGATCGCGGCGGCGGTGGTGGCCGGCGCCCTGTCGCTGGAGGACGGCGCCCGGGTGGTGGCATTGCGCAGCCGGTTGCTGCGCCGGCTGTCCGGAGAGGGCGGCATGGTGTCGGTGGCGGCCTCCCGGCAGGAGGTGGACGAGCGGCTGTCCGGCTGGGGCGACCAGATGTCGGTGGCAGCGGTCAACGGCCCGGCGTCGGTGGTGGTCTCGGGCCGTCCGGAGGCGCTGGACGCCCTGATGGTCGACGGTGAGGCGGACGGCGTACGGATGCGCCGGATCGCGGTGGACTACGCCTCGCACTCGGTGCAGGTGGACACGATCCGCGACGACCTGCGGGACATGATCGGCCCGGTCACCCCGCGACGGGCGCGGGTACCGATCTACTCGACGGTGACCGCCCGGCCGCTGACCGGGACGGAACTCGACGGCGACTACTGGTTCGGCAACCTCCGGCAGACCGTCGAGATGGAGGCCGCGACCCGTCTCCTGCTGTCCCACAACCACAGCGTGTTCATCGAGGTCAGCCCGCATCCGGTGCTGACGCCCGCGGTACAGGAGACGATCGACGACTGCGGTGTGGCGGCGACAGCGTCGGGAACGTTGCGGCGAGGTGAGGACGGCCTGGAGCGGCTGCTCACGTCGGTGGCCGAGGCGTGGGCGAACGGAACCCGGGTGGACTGGCGGGCGGTGTTCGCCGGCACCGGCGCGACCACCGTGGCGCTGCCGACGTACGCCTTCCAGCGCCAGCGGTACTGGCTGGACCTGCCCGCTGGGGCCGCCACCGACACCGGGCCGACGACGGACCCGGTGGAGGCCCGGTTCTGGGACGGCGTGGAGCGCGAGGATCTGGAGGGCCTGGCGACCGAACTGGGGCTGGACGGCCCGGCCGCTCTGCGACCGGTGCTGCCGCTACTCGCGGCCTGGCGGCGGCGCCGCCGAGACCGCTCGACGGTCGACTCGTGGCGCTACCGGGTGACCTGGAAACCGGTCGCCACACCGGCCGCGACGACGCTGTCCGGCACCTGGCTGCTGGTGACCCCGGCCGACGCCGTACCGGACGGGCTGGCAGAGCGGTGCGGGACGGCCCTGGCCGGACGCGGGGCCGACGTGGTGACGGTCGAGACGCGGTCACCGGACCGTGCCGACGTCGCCGAGCGGCTGCGCGCCGCGCTGCCGGCCGACGGGCCGGCACCGGCCGGTGTCCTGTCGCTGGTGGCGCTCGACGGCGGGTGGTCGGCGTTCGACGGGGTGCCGAACGCCCTCGCGGCGACCCTGACGCTGCTCCAAGCCCTGGGCGACGCCGACATCGCCGCGCCGCTGTGGTGTCTGACCCGTGGCGCGGTCAGCATCGGACGGGCGGACCGGGCGGGTAGTCCGGAACAGGCCTCGGTCTGGGGCCTCGGTCGGGTGGCCGCGCTGGAGTATCCGCAGCGCTGGGGCGGTCTCGTCGACCTCCCCGAACGGCTGGACGCACACCTGCTGGACCGGATGGTGGCCATCCTCGTGGCCGGCGACGACGAGGACCAGTTGGCCGTGCGCGGCACGGCCGTCCTGGCCCGGCGGCTGGTCCGGGCGCCACTCGGGGACCGCAGGCCGGAGCGCACCTGGCAGCCCCGCGGAACGGTGCTGCTGACCGGCGGTACGGGCGTGCTCGGCGGGCACGTGGCGCGCTGGCTCGCGGCCAACGGCGCGGAGCACCTGATGCTGGCCAGCCGCCGGGGGCCGGCTGCCGACGGTGCCTCCGAGCTGATCGCGGAGCTGCGTGAGCTGGGCGCGACCGTGGACGCCGTCGAGTGTGACGTCACCGACCGGGAGCAAGTGTCGGCACTGTTCGCCGCGGTACCCGCCGACCGTCCGCTGACCGCCGTGGTACACGCCGCCGGTGTCGGTGCCTCGGTGGCGCTGGCCGACACGAGCCTCGTCGACCTGGCCAGCCAGGCTGCGGCGAAGGTGGCCGGGGCACGGCACCTGCACGAGCTCCTCGGCGACCGGGAGCTGGACGCCTTCGTGCTGTTCTCGTCCGGGGCGTCGGCGTGGGGCAGCGCGAGCGCGGGACCGTACGCCGCCGCGAACAGCTACCTGGACGGGTTGGCGCAGCACCGTACGGCCCGCGGCCTGCCGGCCACCTCGATCGCCTGGGGAAGCTGGACCAAGGGCGGCCTGTTCGACGACCGTGCCGAGGACATGCTGACCAAGCGCGGGCTGCGACAGATGCCGCCGCCGCTCGCCGTCACCGCGCTGGCCCAGGCGGTCGAGCACGGCGAGTCTCTGATTACCGTCGCGGACCTGGACTGGGCCCGGTTCGCGCCGTCCTTCACCCTCGCCCGCCGCAGCCGACTCATCGAGGACATCCCGGAGGTGGCGGACGCTTTGCGCGCCGACGACGCCGCGCCCGCCGTCGCCGGCTCCGCGTTGCGGGAGCGGCTCGCGGAGCTCCCCGCCGACCGGCGGTCCGCCGTGATCCTGGAAACCGTCCGGGCCGAGGCGGCAGCCGTGCTCGGGTACCCGTCGGCGGAGGCGGTCGGGGCGCAGAAGGCGTTCCGGGACCTCGGGTTCGACTCGGTCACCGCCGTCGAGCTGCGTACCCGGCTGTCGGCGGTGACCGGGCTGCGGCTGCCGGCCACGCTGGCATTCGACTACCCGACGGCGCAGGCAGTGGCGGCGTTCCTGCTGCCGGCCGTACTCGGTGGGGCCGACCCGACCGCCGACGCGCCGGCGGCGGTGGCGGCGGTCGGGGCCGACGAGCCCGTCGCGATCGTCGCGATGAGCTGCCGCTACCCCGGCGGGGTGCGCTCGCCGGAGGACCTGTGGCGGCTGGTCCACGACGGGACGGACGCGATCTCCGCCTTCCCCGCGGACCGCGGCTGGGACCTCGCCGACTTGTACGACCCGGACCCCGACCGGTCCGGAAAGTCCTATGTACGCGAGGGCGGATTCATCTACGACGCCGGGGACTTCGACCCGGGCTTCTTCGGCATCTCCCCGCGCGAGGCGAAGGGCATGGACCCGCAGCAGCGGCTCCTGCTGGAGAACTCGTGGGAGGTGTTTGAGCGGGCCGGGATCGACCCGGGCACGCTGCGCGGCAGCCGCACCGGCGTGTTCGTCGGGGGCGCGTCGCAGGACCACGCCGCGCTGCTGATGCTGGCCTCGGGGCAGGAGTCCGAGGGCATGGTGATGACCGGCAGCAGTGCCAGCGTCCTGTCCGGCCGGATCGCGTACACCTTCGGGCTGGAGGGACCCGCGGTGACGGTGGACACCGCCTGCTCGTCCTCCCTGGTGGCGATCCACCTCGCCGCGCAGGCACTGCGTACCGGCGAGACGGACCTGGCGCTGGCCGGGGGAGTGGCGCTGCTGGCGACCCCGGCGCCGTTCCTGGTCTTCTCCCGGCAACGCGGGCTGGCGGCCAACGGGCGGTGCAAGGCGTTCGCGGCGGCGGCCGACGGCATCGGTTGGGCCGAGGGGTCGGGGATCCTGCTGCTGGAGCGCCTGTCCGACGCCGAGCGCAACGGACACCCGGTACTCGCGGTGATCCGTGGTTCGGCGATGAACCAGGACGGCGCCTCGAACGGGCTTGCCGCACCGAACGGCCTGGCACAGCAGCGGGTGATCCGGCAGGCCCTCGCGAACGCGCGGCTCTCCGCGACGGACGTCGACCTGGTCGAGGCGCACGGCACCGGTACGACACTGGGCGACCCGATCGAGGCGCAGGCGCTGCTGGCCACGTACGGACAGGACCGGCCGGCCGGCCGGCCGCTGTGGCTGGGATCGGTCAAGTCCAACATCGGCCACTCAGCCGCCGCCTCGGGCGTGGCCGGCGTGATCAAGGCCGTGCAGGCGTTGCGGCACGGCGTACTGCCCCAGACGCTGCACGTGGACGCACCGACCCCGCAGGTCGACTGGTCGGCCGGCGCGGTCGCCCTGCTGACCGAGCGACAGGACTGGCCGGCGACCGACGGGCCCCGACGGGCCGGGGTCTCGTCGTTCGGGGTCAGCGGCACCAACGTCCACACGATCCTGGAGCAGGCACCGTCCGGCACCGGGCCGGACGACTCCGACGAGCGGCCCGGAACCGGAAGTGGGCTGGTCGGCGCGCACCTGGCCTGGCCGGTGTCCGGCCGGACCGAGGCGGCCCTGCGCGACCAGGCACGGCAACTGGACATCCACGTCCGGAACGGCACCGGCATGTCAGATCTCGACCTGGGCTTCTCCCTGGCGACGACCCGGGCCCCGATGGAACGGCGGGCGGTGATCGTGGCCGGCGACCGGGAGGGCCTGCTGGCCGGTCTGGCGGCGCTGGCCGACGGACGGGGCGACGCCGGCCTGGTACGCGGGGTGGCGGAGAGTCCGGCCCGACCGGTGTTCGTGTTCCCCGGCCAGGGCTCCCAGTGGGCCGGCATGGCGACCGAGCTGATGGAGACGTCGCCGGTGTTCGCGCGGCGCATGTCGGAGTGCGCCGCCGCGCTGGCGCCGTACGTCGACTGGTCGCTGGAGGACGTGGTGCGCGACGGGACGGGCGACCCGTCGTGGGAACGCGTCGACGTGGTGCAGCCGGTGCTGTGGGCCGTGATGGTGTCGCTAGCCGAGCTGTGGCGCTCGTACGGCGTCGAGCCGGCCGCCGTGGTCGGACACTCGCAGGGCGAGTTCGCGGCGGCGTGCGTCGCCGGCGCCCTGTCGCTGGCGGACGCCGCCTGCGCGGTCGCCGTACGCAGCCGGGCCCTGAGGGAGCTCGCCGGACTGGGTGGCATGGTGTCGGTGGCCGCACCCCGGGACAGGGTACTGCGGCTGTTCGCTGGGTGGGGCGACCGGCTGTCGCTGGCGGCCGTCAACGGCCCGGCGTCGGTGGTGGTCTCCGGGGACCCGGAGGCGCTGGACGCGCTGATGGCTGCGTGCGAAGCGGACGGGATGCGGACGCGGCGGATCGCGGTGGACTACGCTTCACACTCGGCGCAGGTGGAGACGATCCGGCAACGGCTCGCCACCGAACTCGCCATCATCGAGCCGCGGTCGTCGACGGTACCGTTCTACTCGACCGTCTCTGGCGGCCTGGTGGACACGGTGCAGCTCGACGGCGGGTACTGGTACCGGAACCTCCGCCAGACGGTGGAGTTCGAGAGCGCCGTGCGCGGGATGCTGGAGCTGGGGTACGACGCCTTCGTCGAGGTGAGCCCGCACCCCGTACTGACCGTCGGCGTGGCGGAGACCATCGACGCCGGCAGCCGCCCGGCGTCGGTGCTCGGTACGCTGCGTCGCTCCGAGGGCGGCATCGAACGGTTTCTGCTGTCGCTGTCGGAGGCGTACGCGCACGGCGTGACCGTCAACTGGCCGGCGGTGTACGCCGGATCCGGTGCACGTCGGGTGGCGCTGCCGACCTACTCGTTCCAGCGCGAGCGGTACTGGCTCGAAATGCCGGCGATGCTTGGTCCCGGTGCCACCTCGGCCGACGCCGACCCGGCGGACGCCGGGTTCTGGCAGGCGGTCGAACGTGCGGACGTCGAGGCGCTGGCGCGCACCCTGGAGGTGGGCGAGCAGCCGCTGCGCGAACTGCTGCCCGCGATGTCGGCCTGGCGGCGCCGCCGACGCGACACCTCCACGGTCGACTCGTGGCGGTACCGGGTGCGGTGGCGCCCGATACCGGCGTCGGTCACGCCGATGTCCGGTGTCTGGCTGGTGCTGGCGCCTGCCGGGGACCGGGCCGAGGTCGACGCGGTCCGGACGGCGCTGGCCTCGGCCGGGGCCCGGCCGGTCGTCGTCGCGGCGGCCGGAGCCGACCGCGCGGGCCTCGCCGACCGGCTGCGCGAGGTGCTCGACGCAGAGGCCCCGTCCGGCGTGCTGTCGCTGCTGTCACTGGACGAGGACGACCGGGCCGGCGTTCCCGCCGGTCTGTCCGCCACGGTCGTCGCGTTGCAGGCGTCCGAGGACGCGAACCTCACCGCGCCGTTCTGGGCGGTGACCCGGGGCGCCGTCGGCGTCGGTCGGTCCGACCGGGTGTCCTCGGCCGTCGGGTCCGCCGTCTGGGGCCTGGGCCGGGTGGCCGCGCTCGAGTTCGCACAGCGCTGGGGCGGCCTGGTCGACCTACCCGGTGGGACGTTGACGCCACGGGCCCTGGCACGGCTCAGCGGCGTGCTCACGGCGGGCGACGAGGATCAGGTGGCCATCCGCGACAGCGGCGTACTGGGTCGGCGGCTGGTACGCGCGCCGCTCGGTGACAAGCCGCCGGTACGGGCGTGGCGGCCCCGTGGCACGGTCCTGGTGACCGGCGGGACCGGAACGCTGGGGGCGCACGTCGCGCGCTGGCTCGCCGGTGCCGGGGCCGAGCACCTGCTGCTGACGAGCCGGCGCGGGCGGGACGCGGCGGGCGCCGCCGAGCTGGCCGAGGAACTGACCGCCCTGGGTGCCGCAGTGACGATCGAAGCGTGTGACATGGCTGACCGGGACGCCGTGGCGGCGCTTCTGGCCGACGTGCCGGCCGGGTACCCGTTGACAGCCGTGGTCCACGCCGCAGGCGTCAGTGGCTCGTCGATGCTGCTCGACGCCACGATGGACGAGTTCGCCGACGTCATGGAGGCGAAGGTGGCCGGCGCCCGGCATCTCGACGAACTGCTCGGCGACCGGGAGCTGGACGCCTTCGTACTCTTCTCGTCCGGCGCCTCGTCCTGGGGCAGTGCCGGCACCGCCGCGTACTCGGCGGCCAACAGCTACCTGGACGGGCTGGCGCAGGCTCGCGCGTCCCGGGGCCTGACCGCTGTCTCGATCGGCTGGGGAAGCTGGACCCGGGGTGGCATGGTCGACGACCGCGCCGAGGACATGCTGAACCGCCGCGGCGTGCGCCAGATGGCGCCCGAGCTGGCCGTGGGCGCGTTGCACCAGGCCGTCGAGCACGGCGAGACGCTGGTGATCGTCGCCGACATCGACTGGGACCGGTTCGTTCCGACCTTCACCATCGCCCGTCGCAGTCCGTTGTTGCAGGACATCGACGAGGTGGCCCGGGCGGTCGCCGAAGCGTCCGCGCCGGTTCCCGACGAGGCGGGTACCGCCCTACGGGAACGGCTGGCCGAGCTGGACCCGACACGGCACGCCGCCGCCGTGCTCGACCTGGTGCGGGGCGAGGCCGCCGCGGTGCTGGGCTTCCGGTCGGCGGAGGCGGTGGAGCCCCACCGGGCGTTCCGGGACCTGGGGTTCGATTCGCTGACTGCGGTCGAGCTGCGCAACCGCCTGTCGGCGGTCACCGGGCTGCGGCTGCCGGCCACGCTGGTCTTCGATCACCCGACGGTGTCGGCCGTGGTGGACCACCTGCGGGCCGAGATCGGGAACGGCGCCGCAGGGGTGGAAGTGGACGCCGTACCGCCCGCCGTGGTCATCGACGACGACCCGGTCGCGATCGTCGCGATGAGTTGCCGGACGTCTGGCGGGGTACGAGACCCGGAGGGCCTGTGGCGGTTGGTCAGCGAGGGCGTGGACGCGGTTTCGGGGATGCCGACCGACCGGAGTTGGGACCTCGCGGCGCTGTACGACCCGGACGGCGACCGGCCGGGAAGTTCGTACGTGCGGGAGGGCGCCTTCCTCTACGACGTAGCGGACTTCGACGCCGGATTCTTCGGCATCTCGCCCCGTGAGGCGAAGGGCATGGACCCGCAACAGCGGCTGCTGCTGGAAGTTTCGTGGGAGGCGCTGGAACGGGCACAGATCCGCCCCGACCGGTTGCGCGGCAGTCGTACCGGCGTGTTCGTCGGCGGGGCCACGTCCGACTACGCCGCGCTGCTGTTGGGCCAGGGCGCGGCGGCCGAGGGGTACGTGGTGACCGGCGGTGGGGCGAGCGTGCTTTCCGGCCGGGTCGCCTACACCTTCGGGCTGGAGGGGCCGGCGGTCACGGTGGACACCGCGTGCTCGTCGTCGCTGGTGGCGATCCACCTCGCCGCGCAGGCGCTGCGTGCCGGCGAGGCCACGCTGGCGCTGGCCGGCGGGGTCGCCGTGATGGCCACACCCGGGGTGTTCGTCGAGTTCAGCCGGCAGCGGGGGCTTGCCGCAGACGGCCGCTGCAAGGCGTTCGCTGCCGCCGCCGACGGAACGGCCTGGGGTGAGGGTGTCGGGATGCTCCTGCTGGCGCGCCTGTCCGACGCCGAGCGCAACGGCTACCCGGTACTGGCGCTGCTGCGTGGCTCGGCGATCAACCAGGACGGGGCGTCGAACGGGCTGACCGCGCCGAACGGCCCGGCGCAGCAGCGCGTGATCCGTCAGGCGCTGGCGAGTGCCGGGCTGACCGCCGCCGACGTCGACGCGGTCGAGGCACACGGCACCGGCACCACCCTGGGCGACCCGATCGAGGCGCAGGCGCTGCTCGCCACGTACGGGCAGGACCGACCGGCGGGCAACCCGCTCTGGCTGGCCTCGATCAAGTCGAACATCGGACACACCCAGTCGGCGTCGGGGGTCATCGGCCTGATCAAGATGGTGATGGCGATGCGGCACGGCGTGCTGCCCAGGACCCTGCACGTGGACGCGCCGACGCCGCAGGTGGACTGGTCGGCCGGTGCGGTCGAACTGCTGACCGAGGCGCGCGACTGGCCGGACACCGAGCGGCGGCGCTTCGGTGTCTCCTCGTTCGGCGTGAGCGGGACGAACGCCCACGTCATTGTCGAGCAGGCACCGGCGCCGGCGGTCGGCGCCGCCCGGGTGGTGCCGACGGACCTGCCCGAACCGTCGGACGTGGCCGAGTTGCCGGACGTGGCCGAGTTGCCGGACGTGACGGACCAGGCGGACCCGTGGGTCGTGCCCGAGCTGCCGGTCCTGCCGTTCCCGGTGACCGGCCGGACCGAGGCCGCGCTGGCCGGGCAGGCACGCCGCCTGCACGAACACGTCGCCGACCGACCCGAGCTGGGTCGGCTCGACCTGGCCTACTCGCTCGCGACCACCCGGCTCGGGATGGAACACCGCGCCGTCGTCGTGGCCGGTACCCGGGACGCCCTACTCGCGGGGCTGGACGCGCTGGCTGACGGACAGGACGTGCCCGGGCTGGTACGCGGGTTCGTCGCCGACGGCGCGACCGCGATGCTGTTCGCCGGTCAGGGGAGCCAACGACCCGGCATGGGTCGGGCACTGTACGACAGCTTTCCGACGTTCGCGGACGCGTTCGACGAGGTGTGCGCACACCTCGACGCCCAGCTCGACGTCCCGTTGCGCGACGTGGTGTTCGCGGCCGAGGGCACCGACGCGGCGAATCTGCTGGCCGACACCGGGTACGCGCAGCCGGCGCTGTTCGCCGTGGAGCTGGCACTCTTCCGGCTGCTGACGCACTGGGGCGTGCGCCCCCGGTACCTGGCCGGGCACTCGGTCGGCGAACTGGCCGCCGCCCACGTCGCCGGGGTGCTCTCACTCGCCGACGCGTGCACCCTGGTGGCGGCGCGGGGCCGGCTGATGGCGGAACTGCCCCACGGCGGCGCCATGATCGCGGTCCGCGCGAGCGAGGCCGAGGTCGTACCGCTGCTGGCCGGGCGGTCCGACTCGGTCGGCATCGCCGCCGTGAACGCGCCCGGCGCGGTGGTTCTCTCCGGCGACGAGGAGGCGGTCGGTGAGATCGCCGCCACACTCGCCGCCCAGGGCCGCCAGACCAAGCGGCTGCCCGTCCGCCACGCGTTCCACTCACCCCGGATGCGCCCGGTGCTCGCTGAGTTCCAGCGAATCGCCGAGGGGGTCGCGTACCACCCGCCGACGATCCCGATCGTGTCCACCGTGACCGGCCGGCTGGCCACCGAAGCCGAGCTGTGCTCGCCCGGGTACTGGGTGCGGCACATCGCCGCCCCGGTGCGGTTCGCCGACGCGGTGCTGGTCCTGCACGAGCAGGGGGTGACGACGTTCCTGGAGATAGGCCCGGACGGCACGCTCAGTGGCCTCGGGGCGGAGTGCCTGCCGGAGTCGGCCGAGCCGGCGGCGTTCCTACCGTCGATGAGCAGCCACCGCGACAGCCGTGTGGAACTCGTGCACGCGCTGGCCCGGCTGCACAGCCGTGGTGTGGCGGTCGACTGGGACGCGTTCTTCGCCGGCCGTGACGTGGCCACCGTCGACCTGCCGACGTACGCGTTCCAACGGCGCCGCTACTGGCTGGATTACCAGCCGGGCGTGGTCGGCGACGTGGCGTCGGCGGGACTGGTGGCGGCGGCGCACCCCCTGCTCGGGGCCGCCGTCGAAGTTCCGGACTCGGGCGGCTTCCTGCTCACCGGCCGTCTGTCGCTGGGCTCGCACGACTGGCTCGGTGACCACGCGCTGGCCGGCATCGTGATCTTCCCCGGCACCGGGTTCATGGAGCTGGCCGTCCGGGCCGGTGACCAGGCCGGTTGCGGTCTGGTCGAGGAACTCGTCCTGGCCGCCCCGCTGGTACTGCCCGACAGCGGCGCGGTGCGGCTGCACGTCGTCGTCGGAGGCCCGGATGCGGACGGCCGCCGACCGTTCAATGTGTTCTCCCGGCACGAGGATGCCCCGGGCTCGGCCGACTGGTCGCGACACGCGACCGGCACCCTCGCCCCGGCCGGCCCACCCCCTCCGCACGCTGTCGCCGCCGTCTGGCCGCCGGCCGACAGCGAGCCACTGCCGGTCGACGGGTTCTACGACGGCCGCGACGCCGACGGCGGGTTCACGTACGGCCCGGCGTTCCAGGGGCTGCGGGCGGCCTGGCGGCGCGGTGACGAGGTACTCGCCGAGGTGGCACTGCCCGAGTCGCAGACCGCCACCGCCGACCGGTTCGGCATCCATCCCGCGCTGCTGGACGCCGCCCTGCACCCCGTGCTGTTAGGGGTCGGCGGCGACCGGGACCAGAGCGTCGCCGGTCTCCCGTTCGCCTGGCGCGGGGTGGCCCTGCACGCGACCGGCGCGTCGACGGTACGGGTCAGCATGCGTCCGGCCGGTCCGGACGCCATCACCCTGACGGTCACCGACACCACCGGCCAGCCGGTCGTCACCATCGACTCGCTGACCTTCCGCGCCGCGCCGACGCAGCCGGTCGGCGCCCGGCCGGACGACTCGCTGTTCGAACTGACCTGGTCCGAGATCACCGCGGTGGAGGTGCCGAACCCACGGGCGCTGGAGTGGGCGATGGTGATGGGCGACGACGTCGCGATGATCGGGGGTCTGGACTCGATCGGACCGGGGCTGCACACGCACTCCAGCCTCGAACGCCTCAGCACGGCCCTCGCGCACGGCGCGGCGGTACCCGACATCGTCGTGGTGTCGCTGCTGCCCGTCGCCGGCCCGTCCACCGGGAATCATGTCGATCGTGCGCACCAACTCACCCGTCACGTCCTCGACCTGGTGCGGCACTGGAGCGCCGACGAGCGGCTGGCAGGGGCCAGGCTGGTACTCGTGACGGCCGGCGCGGTCGCCACGGCGGCCGGTGCGGACGTGCCCGGCCTACCCGCCGCGGCGGCCAGCGGCCTGGTGCGATCGGCGCAGAGCGAGGATCCCGGCCGGTTCCTGCTCGTGGACACCGACGACGACCCCCGGTCCGGTGCGGCGTTCGCCGCCGCAGTCCTCGCCGCGCTGGCCCTGGACGAGCCGCAGGTGGCGCTGCGTGGCGGTACGGCGTTGGTGCCACGGCTGGAGCGGGTGTCGACAGCGGGAGAGCACACCTCCCTGCCGTGGACGGATCTGTCCGGCACCGTGCTGGTTACCGGCGCCAGCGGCATGCTCGGCGGCCTGGTGGCCCGGCACCTGGTGGTGGCGCACGGGGTGCCGTCGCTGGTCCTGGCGTCCCGGCGTGGGCTGGACGCGCCCGAACTCGCGGCGCTGGCGGCCGAGCTGACCGACCTGGGCGCGGCGGTGTCCGTACTCGCGTGCGACGTGGCCGATCGCGCGTCGGCACGGGCACTGGTCGCGGCCGTACCCGAGCGGTGGCCTCTGCGCGGCGTCGTGCACTGCGCGGGCACGATCGACGACGGGGTGACCGGCACGTTGACGGCCGCCCGGATCGACGGGGTGATGCGGCCGAAGGTGGACGCGGCCTGGCACCTGCACGAGGCGACCGAGAGCCTGGACCTGCGCGCGTTCGTCCTGTTCTCGTCGGCGGCGGGCGTGCTGGGTCCCGCCGGCCAGGGCAACTACGCGGCGGCGAACTCGTTCCTCGACGCGTTGGCACACCACCGGCGCAGCCGGGGCCTGCCCGCCACGTCGTTGGCGTGGGGGCCGTGGGTGGCGACCGGCGGTATGACCGGTGGACTCGACGCCGTCGGACGGGGCCGGATGGCACGCGGCGGGGCGAGCGCCCTGTCCGCCGCCGAGGGGTTGACCCTCTTCGACACCGCCACCGCCACCGACCGGCCGGTGTTGCTGCCGATGCGGTGGACCCTCGGTGATTCCTCGTCGCTGCCCGACCAGCAGGTACCGGCTCTGCTGCGGGCGCTGGTCCGGCCTGTCCGGCGGGCCGCCCGCTCGGCCGCCGCGACGGAGTCGGTGGACCGCCTCTCCCACCTGGCCACGCTCGGCGCCGACGAGCGGGACCGCGCCGTGCTGGCACTGGTCCGCGGCGAGGCCGCCGTGGTCCTCGGCCACACCGACGCCGACGACGTGGAGGGGCGACACGCGTTCAGTGAGCTCGGCTTCGACTCGCTCACCTCGGTGGAGCTGAGGAACCGGCTCAACGCCGCGACCGGACTCCACCTCGCCGCGACAGTGGTCTTCGACCATCCCACCGTACGGTCCCTCGCGGCGGAGATAGCCGGCCGGCTCGTGGCCCAACCCGGCGGTACCGCTCCGGCGTCGGGGGCCGGGCGGCTGGCTGCCCCTACCGGCCCGACCGCGTCCACGGCCATCGCGGATCTGTTCCGGCACGCGCACTCGACCGGCCGGTTCGCACAGGGCTGGGAGTTGCTGCGCACCGCCGCCGCGCTGCGGGACCAATTCGGCACGTTGCCCGAACTCGACTCCCGGCCGGATCCGGTCAGGTTGAGCCGGGGTGGGGACGGGCCGGTGCTGATCTGTATCCCATCCCTGTCGGCTATGTCTGGTGTGCACGAGTACGCGCGGTTCGCGGCGGCTTTCCAGGGCGTGCGTGACGTCTGGGTGATCCCCTCACCCGGGTTCGTGGCCGGCGAGAAGCTCGCGGCGAGCGTGGCGGCCCTGGCGGAGTTCCACGCTGACGCGATCCGGCGGTGTGCCGCCGACGCGGAGGTGGTACTCGCCGGACGCTCCTCCGGAGGTCTGGTCGCGCAGTCGGTCGCCGGCCATTTGGAGGCGGTGGGAGCGGGACCGCGCGGGGTCGTACTGCTCGACTCCTTCCTGTCCGGCACCGAGGAGGTCGGTCGGCTGATGGCCGCGCTGGCCGACGCGACGTTCGAACTCGTCGAGTTCAACCGGGTCACCGATGTCCGGCTCACCGCGATGGCGGGGTACCTGAGCCTCTTCGGCGCGTGGGCGCCGCAGGACACCACGGCGGAGACGCTGCTCGTACGGGCGTCCGCGCCGTTGACCGCGGCCGGCATGGACGCGCCACCGGAGGGGCCCTGGCAGCCGACCTGGCCCCTGCGGCACCAGGCGCTGGACGTCGTCGGCGACCACTGGTCCATGATGGAGGAGCACGGCGACGCGACGGCGGGAGCGGTCGACAAGTGGATCAGGTCGCTGGGCTGAGAGCGGGTGCCTGAGCCGGTGGCCGGGGCAGAGCCGAACAGCTCTGCCCCGGCAGCCGGTGTTTCCTGCCTTCCGCCCGGCGTCTCCTGGCCTCCGCGCTGGCGTTTCCTGGCCCGGCGGCCGACCCGGCACCGGCCGGTGACCGTACGCACCGTCAACTGATCAGTCCGGGACGCCGAAATGCCGTGCCCGGGCTCGCCCACCTGGCGAGCCCGGGCACGGCCGGTACTGCTGTTCGAGACGAAGGAACCGCTACCAGTGAATCTTTTTCAACCTCCCCTTGCGGTGCGGTGGACCGCAAGGTCAGACGCGGTGCGCGAGCGCCGCGTGGTTCAGGTTGAAAAAGGTTCAGTGGGTGACGGTGCCGGTCGGGGCGCCTTCGGTCGGCGCGACGACTGCACCCGTCCTCGCATTCCGTACCAGGATCGCTGAGGTGGGGCAGAAGTCGGCGGCGCGATGGACCCTCGGGTCCGTTCCGATCAGCTCCGACGTGGGCGAGGAGACACCGTCGTCGAGCCGGAACCGATCCGCCGCCTCGTACACGCACACCCCCGAGCCGCGGCAGCTGTCCCGGTCAACCGAGACGTGCCATTCGGGCTCCTTCATCGCGGCGCCTCACCACGCGACGGGCAGGCTCTTCGGGCACCGGGTCAGGCCGCCGGACCGCCAGGCGACGTCCTGCGCGGGGACGGCCAGCCGCAGCCCCGGGAAGCGTCGCAGCAGGGTCTCGAAGGTGACCTGGAGCTCGATCCGCGCGAGTTGCGCGCCCACGCAGTGGTGCATGCCGAATCCGAACGCCAGATGGGGGTTGGGCTCGCGGGTGAAGTCGAGGTCCTGCGGGCGGTCGAAGACGCGGGGGTCGCGGTTGGCGGCGGCGACCTCCAGGAGTACGCCTTCGCCGGCGCGTATCAGCACGCCGCCCAGTTCGAGATCCTCCTTGGCGATGTGCGGGAACCCCACCGAGGCACCCAGCGGCGTGTACCGCTGGAGTTCCTCCAGGGCGCGGGGCAGGATCTCCGGACGGGTCCGGAGCCGATCGACCAGCTCTGGCCGGCTCAGCAGGGTGTACGCGAAGTTGGCGATCTGGCTGAACGTGGAGCCCATGCCGCCGATCAGCAGAGTCGCGATGATATTGATCAGCTCAGGTTCGGACAGCCGGTCGTTGTCGTCGTGCGCCCGTACCAACGCGCTCACCAGGTCGTCCGTCGGCTGCTCGCGGCGGGAACCGATCATGCCGATGATCGACATCATGAGCGACTGCATCGCCGCGCCGACCTCCTCCGGCGGCACCGCGTCGATGCTGAGGATGGCGTCGCGCCAGACCCGGAACTGGTCGTTGCGATCCTCCGGCGGGATGCCGAGCAGCTCACACGTCACCGTCATCGGCAGGTCCTCGGCGACGGTGCGGACCAGGTCGGCAGGCTGCCCCTCCTTGATCATCCGGTCCAGCAGTTCGTCCACGGTGTCCTGCACGTACGGACGGACCCGTTCGATGTGACGCGCGGTGAACGCCGTGGCTACCAGCCGTCGAATTCGGGTGTGGTCGGGGGGATCCATGATGCCGAGCATCGCGTCCTCGATGCGGATCGGCATGGTCCGCGGAAAGTCCGCGCCGATGACAGCCTGGCGACTGAACCGAGGGTCGGTGAGCACGCTCTTGACCTCGTGGTAACCGGTCGCCAGCCAGGCGTCACCGCCGTAGGGCATGTGTACCCGGCTCACCGGCTCGTGCTCGGTGAGGTGGGCGTAGATGGGGTCGAGGTCGAGGGCGGTCGGCGTGCTGAAGGGGTAGTCCCTCACCTGCTGCTCGGTGCTGTTCACTGCGGTACTCCTAGGGACGGTGGGCGACATGCGGCCCCGGTTGGGCATCGAGGTCCTGGTCGGGAGGGTGAGCCGCCCGCCGGCCGGCTGCCGGTGGGAGCATCGACGACTCGGGCGCGCCGACGATTCAGACGCGGCGGCACTCGATGACGTCGGCGTGCACCCATTCGCCCTCCAGGTGGACGTACCCCCGCTTCGTGAAGTGGTTCTCGTCGACCACCTCGAATTCCTCCCGGCAGAGGTGTGGCTTTCCGAGTGCGCTGTACTGCCCGGTGAACTTGAGTTTTCCGTCCTCTTCCCATCCGGGGGACGTGGTGTATCCCTGGTTGCCCCAGTCGTCGTAGTAGTAGGCGGCGAACTTGCCCAGCACCTGGTTCCACCCGAACACCCAGTGGGCGTTCAGCCGAGGTGGGCCCTCCATGTGCTGCACCTGCCGGACATAGTGACCGTCAAGAAGGTGCTCGGCACTCCACACGACCGTGCCGGTCCTGGGCGGGGTGTCCATCACGATGGTCCATTCGCATTGGAACGTACCCAGCAGGAAATCCAGGCCGCGCATTTGTTCAGCTACCGGTGGCTCGACTAGTACCAGCTCCGTCGGCGCGGCGGCCGGGTCTGTCGTGGTGGACTCGACACTGCTCATGAACATGGACTCCTGCGGCTCGAGATTGGAATACGTCGGGCGTTGACATGGAAAGCTTCGCCTGGCGAGGCTATGGCGCCGTCGGCGGCGGGGCAAGATTGTGGCGTAGATGTAAGGGTCAAAGTCGTTCCGGCCGTATGTTGTTAGGGGCTATAGGGGTCTCTAGGGGTGGCGGACGGGAAGCCGAGGTATTCCGATCCCGGTTGGCGCGGATGGCCGACGACGACGCGGGGCGGCGCCGGGCGGCGCGCTATTGCCGGCCGGATCAGGGGTCCGCTAGGGGTTGGGTGCTGCTCCGGATGCCTCCATGCTTGGGCGCAATGTTCGGGTCGGGCATTGTGTTTCGGCGGGCGCCGTCCATGGCGTTCGGCGTGCGGCAACTGTCGGCGCCACCTCGGCGGTCCCTACGAGTGCCTGGCCCGCAGATGTCAACTCCCGGCCATCTCGACGGTCACCGCCTGGCACGTCTCGCGGGGCGTACGGCGATGTCGGGTTGTCCGTTCATGAAGAGAGCGGTGACGAGATATGACGACAGGGACAGGGTCGGTATCCGCCACCTCACCCGGGCTCCGGGGCGCCGCTGCGGTGGTCGGGTCGGTACGGCGGCTGGTCGCCGCCGTACCGCCCGCCGATGCGGCGGGCGAGGCGACCTGCGGCTGCCCGGTCGCCTTCGATCCAGGCTTCCTCGGCACCGACGCCGCCGACCGGGTGACGACCGATCCACGTGGTCAGGTGGGCCTGGAGGTGTGTTGGGCGGCCCTGGAGCAGGCCGGGGTTGTTCCGTCCGCACCCGGTCACGAACGGATCGGGCTCTTTGTCCTGACCGGGCCGATGGACGGCGACAACGGACCGGCCGGGCACGATCCCGTTCCGGCCGACGTCGACCTGTCCTGGTCGCTGGCCGAGGAGATGGCCGGCGTACTGGGCCTCGGCGGCCCGACCGCCACACTCGACGTCCGGACGTACCCGTTTCTTGCGGCTATGCACGCCGCACTCGCCGCCCTGGACGCGGGTGCGGCCGATGTCGCCCTGGTCTGCGGCGTCGACTTCGCCGACGCCTGCGCCGCGCACCGATCGACCGGTCCGGAGCGCGGCGCCGAGGCCGCCGTGGTCGTACTCAAGCCGCTCGCCCACGCGGTCGCCAACCACGATGTGATCGACGGTGTGCTGCGCGCGGCCACGTCGACCACGTACGCGGCGGACCCCGACCCGGCTCGCGCGAGCGCCGCCAGTGGCGCGAACGAGGCGGTCGACGCCCTTCGGTCCCTCCGCGCCGGCTCGGACATCGAAATGGCCACCGGCCCGTTCGCGATCGCCCTGTCACCGTGGACCGCGCCGGTCCCGCCGTACGCCGCATCGACGGTGGACCCGCCGGCGACGATCTGGGCGGTCTCCGGGCGCGACGAGGGCGTCCTGCGCGCACAGGCGGCGCGGCTGCGCGACCACCTGATGGAGAATCCGGCCGTGTCCCCGCGCGACGTGGGGTACACGCTGGCGGTTGGCCGTGCCCGGTTCGCCCGGCGCGGCGCCGTCGTCGGCCACGACCACGCCACCCTGCTCGCCGGTCTCTCGGCACTGGCCTCCGGGGAGGACGCTGCTGGCGTGTCACGTGGCGACGCGCCAGATCGGGTTCCGGCCGCCCTCGTGTTCCCGGGCATCGGGTCGCACTGGCCGGGCATGGCCACGGAGCTTCTCGACGCGGTGCCCGTGTTCCGCGCACAGATCGACGAGTGCGCCGCAGCACTGGCGCCGCTGGTCGACTGGTCCCTCCCGGACGTGCTCCGCGGCTCGCCCGGCGCACCGCCGATCGGCCAGGTGGGCGTGCTCCAGCCGGTGTGGTTCGCCGTCACGCTGGCCCTGGCCGAGCTGTGGCGCAGCTTCGGCTTCACACCGGATGCCGTCGTGGGGCACAGCATCGGTGAGATCTCGGCCGCCTGTTTCACCGGCGCGCTGTCGCTGGACGACGGCGCCCGGGTCGCCACCGCCATCGGGCACACGCTGATGGAGGTCGCCGGTCGTGGGGACATGGCGGCCCTCCGGATCGCGCCGGACCGGGTGGCCCCGCTGCTGCGGCCCTGGGGTGAACGGCTCACGGTCGCCGGCGTGAACGGCCCCGGCAGCGTCGTCATCTCCGGCGACACGGAGGCGCTCGATGCCGTGCTCGCCCAGGCGGAGGCGATGTCCGTCCAAGCCCGCCGGCTGTCGCTCGGGTACGCCGCGCACTCCGGGCACATCGACGCGATCGAAGAGCGCCTGGTGGAACTCCTGGCGCCGATCCGGCCACGCACCTCGCACACGCCGTTCTACTCGTGCGCCGTCGGCGGTCCGATCGACACCGGCGAACTCGACGCCCGGTACTGGGCGCGGAACCTGCGCGACCCGTTCGAGTTCGAGACGACCACGCGCGCCGTCGTCGCCGCAGGCTTCCGGATGCTCGTCGAGGTCAGCCCACATCCAGTCGTTGCCCCCGACGTCGAGGAAACCTGCGACACGGCCGGCGTCAGCACGCTCGTACTAGGGACGCTGCGCAGGTCGGATCCTGGTTTCGGACGGTTCCTGAGCTCCCTGGCCGAGGCGTACACGCACGGTGCCGACGTCGACCTGCGAGCCCCGTTCGCCGACACCGCCGCCCGCAGGGTCCGGCTGCCCGGCTACCCGTTCCGTAGCCAGGCGGAGCCACCGGCGGCCAACGGACCGGTACCGGCCGACGGACGCCCCGTCGCAGCGGCCGACGCCGGGCAGGCGTTGCGTGCCCGGCTGGCACCGCTGTCCACCGGAGAGCGTCGCCGCGAGTTGGTGGAACTCGTTCGTGCGGGCGTCGCCGCCCTGCTCGGCCAGGGGACGGACGGGGTACCGTCACCGGGCACCACGTTCGGATCGGCGGGTATCGACTCCCTGATGGCCGTGGACCTGCGTAACCGGCTCGGCGGCGCGACCGGGCTGCGGCTGCCGACCACGCTGGTGTTCGACTACCCGACGCCGCGAGCGGTGGCCGAGTATCTCGACGGTGTCCTTACCGGTACCGGCCCTGCGGCGGCCACCGTGCCCGAGGTCAGGGTCGACGACGACGAGCCGATCGCGATCATCGGAATGAGTTGCCGGCTGCCCGGCGGGATCAGCTCCCCGGAACAGCTCTGGGATCTGGTGATCAACGAGGGTTGCGCCATCTCCGACCCGCCGCGCAACCGTGGCTGGGACCTCGACGCGCTGTACTCGCCCGAACCCGGCACCCCCGGGCGGACCTACACCTGGCGCGGCGGCTTCGTGCACGACGCGGACGAGTTCGACCCGGCACCCTTCGGCATCAGCCCGCGCGAGGCGCTCGCGATGGACCCGCAGCAGCGGCTGCTGTTGGAGACGTCCTGGGAGGCGTTCGAGCGCGCCGGGATCGATCCACTCTCGTTGCGTGGGACGCGTACCGGTGTGTTCGCCGGTCTCGCCTCCCAGGACTACGCCCCCCGTCTGCACGACGCGTCGCGTGAGCTGAGCGGACACCTGCTGACCGGCAACCTGACGAGCGTGGCCTCCGGCCGGATCGCGTACACGTTCGGCCTGGAGGGTCCGGCGGTGACGATCGACACGGCCTGCTCGTCCTCGCTGGTCGCCCTGCACCTGGCGGTCCAGTCGCTCCGGCGGGGGGAATCCACCCTGGGCATCGCCGCCGGCGCAATGATCATGTCGGGACCCGGCCTGTTCGTGTCGTTCGCCGAACAGC
>NZ_JBDJAV010000051.1:0-64272 GCF_039649625.1 Plantactinospora sp. ZYX-F-223
CCGAGACTCGGCGGCTCGGCCACGAGCGGGGCGGCGGCGACGCCACTCCCGGGGCCGGTGCCCACCCGTCCGTTACCGGACGGCCCGTACCCCGGCATCATGCCCGGCATCGGCCCGGACGGGACCGGTACGGGTGGGCCGGTCGGGGCCGGCGCCGGTGGGACCGGTGCCCGTGCACCGGCTGTCGCCGGCGCTGGCGAGATCGGTACGGCTTGGTTCGGCGTGGCTGGCGCCGACGGGACTGGCGCCGGTGAACCGGCTGCGACGTCTGCCGCGCCAACCGGCGAGCCCACTGGGTGGGGTGTCCGCGATGGCCGCCCGGCGATGTCTCCACCGCTGGTGTTGCCGAGGTAGGCGAGTATGACGTCGCGCTGGGAGGCGATCATCTCGCGATTCGTCCGGAGAAACTCGGCGAGTAGTTCGTCACGGCCCTCCCGCCCGGCACAGGTGTCACGGCCGTCGGCGGCGGGCCCGATTGTCGGGGTCATCGACAACTCCTTGATGCGTCGTGGGGGCGTCATGCCGCCGGTGGGGCTGGCGCCATCGCGGTCACGGACGAGCTGCCCGTCGACAGTCCAGAAGGGACGGGCGTCGGACGCGGTCACGGTGGCCTCGACGGCGTCGCGGCCGTGGAACAGCCAGCCGGTCTGCACGGGTACGCCGGCGCAGGCCAGCTGTGCCACGGCGACGAGGAAGTCTCGGAGCCCTTCGCCGGTACGCCGGTCGCAGGCGACGGCGAGGTACGGCCGGTCGGCGAGGATGGCCCGGACCAGACCGGTGAGTACCTGCTCCGGGCCGGCCTCGACGAAGGTGCGGACGCCGGCGGCGTACATGGCTTCGATCTGTTCGACGAAGCGGACCGGGGCGCCGAGCTGGGCGGCGAGTTCCTGCCGTACCTGGTCGGCGTCGGCGGGGTAGGCGGTGGCGGTGCGGTTGGACCACACCAGGACGCGCGGTGCGGTGACCTGTTGGGCGGCGAGCACCTGCACGAAGCGCTCCGCCGCGGCGGCGACGAGCGGGCTGTGGAAGGCGCAGGCGACGTTGAGTTGGCGTGCCGTCAGACCGGCGGCCTTCAGTGCGGTGATCGCCGCCTGCACCGCCGGGGTGGGGCCGGAAATCACCTGCTGGGTGGGGGCGTTGCGGTTGGCCAGGACGACCCGGTCGGCGAGGCCGGCATCGGCCAGGACCGCGCCGAGACGCTCCGGGGTGGCGGTGACCGCGGCCATGGTGCCGGGATCGTCACCGGTGGCGGCGAGGATCGCGTCGGCGCGTTGCCGACTCAGCTCCAGCAGGGTCGGCGGGTCGCAGGCGCCGGCAACGCACAACGCGACGAGTTCGCCGTAGCTGTGCCCTGCGGTGAGGTCGGGGTGAATGTTGAGCCGGCGGAGCAGGTGGTCGACGGCGAGGCCACCGATGCCGAGGCCGGGCTGGGCCACCCGGGTGTCGCGGATCCGCTGCTGCTGTGCGCGTTCGGTGTCCGGATCGAACGCGGCCGGCGGAAACAGCAGGTCCGCCGTTTCCGCACCCGGTTCGAGGTACCGGCGCACCTCGGGAAAGGTGACGAAGAGTTCGGCCAGGGCGCCGGGGTATTGGCTGCCCTGCCCGGGGAACAGGAACGCCACCTTCCCGCCGGCTGTACCGTCCGTGGGCTGCTGGCGTGGCTGGATGAGTCCCTGCCCGGGGTTGTGCTCGCCAGCGAGGGCGCGGTGCAGCAGCTCGTCGAGTTCGGCTGTGTCGCGGGCGACGATCGCGACCCGGACGGGTCCGGAGCGTAGGTCGGCCGCTGTGGCGGCGGTGACGGCCAGGTCGCGCAGTCGCCACGGCCGGCCGTACCGGTCGGTGGTCCGCAGCACGGCGGCCAACTTCTGCACGGCCCGGTGCGCCGCGGCCAGGTCGGGGCCGCGGAAGCAGAACAACTCTGCCGGCCATTCCTGCCGGCCGTGGCGCGGTTCGGGGGTGTGTGGGTGTGCGGCGAGCACCAGGTGGTAGTTGGTGCCGCCGAAGCCGAACGCACTGACCCCGGCGAACCGCTCACCGGCCGCGGAGCTCCACGGGCGGGCCTCGGTGAAGAAGGCGAACGGGCTGCGCTGCGGATCCCACGCCGGGTTGGGGCGGGTCAGGTGGATGGTCGGCGGTCTGACCCCGGTGTACAGCGCGAGTGCCGTCTTGAGCACACCCGCGAGCCCGGCCGCGCACTTGGTGTGGCCGATCTGCGACTTGACCGAGCCGAGCGCACAACTGCCCGGCTGCGCGCCGGAGGAGACGAACAGTCGGGTCAGGGTCTCCAGCTCGGTACGATCCCCCACGACGGTACCGGTGCCGTGCGCCTCGACCATCCCGACCTGTCGCGGGGAGATACCGCTGCGGGCGTACGCCCGGTCGAGCGCCCGGCGCTGCCCCTCGGCACGCGGCGCGGTCAGGCCCAGGGCGCGCCCGTCGCTGGAGGCGCCAACCCCCTTGATGACCGCGTAGACGCGGTCACCGTCGCGCTCGGCGTCGGCGAGCCGCTTCAGCACCACGCACGCGACGCCCTCGCCGAGGGCGATGCCGTCGCCGGTGCTGTCGAACGAGCGGCATCGGCCGGTTGGGGACAACGCGTGCGCCGAGGTGAACATCAGATAGTCGTTGATGCCGTTGTGCAGGTCGGCGCCGCCGCAGATCATCAGGTCACTGGTGCCCGCGGCGAGTTCCTTGCATCCTGCGTCCACAGCCGCCAGCGACGAGGCGCACGCCGCGTCCACGGTGAAGTTGGGGCCACCGAGGTCCAGGCGGTTCGCGATCCGCCCGGCGATCACGTTGGCCAGCACGCCGGGGAACGAGTCCTCGGTGACCGTGGGCAACTGGTCCTGCAACGCCGCTGGGACCTCACCCAGATAGGCCGGCAGCATCGTACGCAGCGTCTGTGCATGCGCCATGTCGCTACCCGCCTCGGCGCCGAACACCACCCCGGTACGGGAGTGGTCGGTGCCCGGGGCGTCGTAGCGGTACCCGGCGTCGACGAGGGCCCGGTGCGCGGTCTCCAGGGCCAGCAGCTGGGTCGGGTCGGTGCTGGCCAACGCCGCTGGCGGGATGCCGTACCCGATCGCGTCGAACGGCACCGGCGCGAGGAACCCGCCCCACTTCGACACGCTGATCCGGCCCGCCTGGCCCGGCGCCACCTCGGATGCGTAATAGGTGTCCACCGCCCACCGCTGGGCGGGCACCTCGGTAACGGCATCGCGGCCACTGAGGATGGTCTGCCAGAAGCTGGCCAGGTCCGGGGAGTCCGGAAAGACGCAGGACATGCCGACGATGGCGATGTCCAGCGGCGTCGTCGGCGTCCGCTCGGCCGGCTCGGCGCCCGGCCCGAGGGTCGCCGCCAGCGCCGCGATCCGCTCGGCCTGGAAGCGCTGCGCCCCGACGGTCACGTCGGTATGCAGGGCGGCCACCGTCGTCCGCGCGTGCCGCAGCACCGCCACCTGGCCCGCCATGAACAGCCCTTCGGCGTGCTGACCCGCCTCGTCCACCGCGACCAGCGCATCTCCGTCGCGCCGTCGACCCTTGCTGGCGATCCGCAGCCGGCCGACGTTGAGCATCTCCAGCCGCTCCCACACCTGCCGACCGGCCGCCCCCGCCGCAACCAGCTCCTGCCGCACCCGGTGGAAGTCGTCGACGTACGGGCTGGGCAGGCAGCGCGTCACGTGTCCCGGTGCCGTCTCCAGTACCGCCGTGCCGGTCGCCGCGATCACCTCACGCTGGAACAACGGCTGGATCGCCCCGTACTCGACCGCCTCCCTGGTGAACAGGTACGCGGTACCCATCAACACCCCCACCTGCACGCCGCGACGCGCCAACGGTCCCGCCAACGCCGCCACCATCGCCGCCGAACGCGCATCGTGGATGCCACCAGCGAAGAAGACCTGTACCTGCGCTGCGGTCCCGGCCGGCGCGCCATCGAGGAACTCTTCCAACGCGAGCGCCTGCGCCTCCCACAACGGGAAGCTCGTCTGTGGCCCCACATGCCCACCACACTCGGCGCCCTCGAACACGAACCGCCGCGCCCCGGCGCGCAGGAACTGCCGCAGCAACCCCGGCGACGGCGTATGGAGGAACGCGCTGATGCCCTCGGCCTCAAGGACCTTGGCCTGCGCCGGCCGGCCACCCGCGATGATCACCACGCGCGGCCGGGCCTCCCGCACCGCCGCAAGCTGCGCCGCCCGTAACTCCTCCGGGACGAAACCGAGGACGCCCACCCCCCACGGACGCTCACCCAACGCCTGCGCGGCCTCCCGCAACATCCGCCGGGACTGTTCGCCGCTGGCCAGGGCGAGCGCGATGAACGGCAAGGCGCCGTCACCGGCCACCGCCGCCGCGAACCCCGCGACGTCGCTGACCCGCGTCATCGGCCCCTGCGCCACCGGTATCCGCACGCCCAACGCCCGGGCCAGCGGTGCGCCCGGTGCCAGTACCCCACCGGGCACGGCGTCCCCGACCGCATTCCCGATCGCCTGGCGGATACCGCGGACCGCCGCCGCCGTACTCCCCCAACGTTCCCGGAAGACCGCCGCCAACCAGCCGTCCTGACCTACCGGCAGCAACTCGCCCGTGCCGTCCTGCCGACCCGCACGGCGTATCCCGCGCACGCCTTCGTGCAGCACCGTCGCCGAGCCGTCCATCCGCCCGATCACGGCCCGTACGTCCTCCGGCAGGTCCGACTCCGGCATCAGCGCCAACTGGCTGTCCAGCACCACGCCGGCCGCCCCGCCCAGCACACAGGCGGCGGCCGTACGCGGTCCGATGCCACCAGCCACCCAGACCGGCAGGCTCAGCGCCTCGTCGGACAGCAACTGCTGCAACAAGACGAACGAACTCAGCTCACCGACCCGCCCGCCCGCCTCCGAACCGCGCGCGACCAACCCGTACGCACCGGCCGCAGCCGCCGCACGCGCCTCGCGAGCACTGGTCACCTCCACCAGCACCCGGTACCGGCCCGCGGCCTCACCCAGCGACCACGCCCCATCCGTCGGCAACACCACCAGGCTCACGCGGCCCTTGCCGGCACGCTCCAGATCAGTCACCGTGGCGGCACAACCTGCCGGAACCCGTACCCCGATGGGCCCGATCGACCACGACGCGGCCTGTTCCAGCGCCCCCAACGCCCGGCGATCACCTCGGGCAAGATCGAACACACCCATCCCGCCGCCGGCACCGGCGGCCGCCACGATCCGCGGACCGGGCTCTACTCCGCCACACGGGTTGATGGCGATGATCGGCTCACTCCCGCCGGGCGCAGTACTCATCGAACTCCCGTCATCGGGTCAGGTGCGCGGGCACCCATCACCTCGTCCGGCCGTGCGGGGGAGGTGTCGTGGGCGCCGGCCTGACCTCTGCTCCCATTTGGGGGGATTCTACGTGCGATCCCGCGAAGAGTGAGATTAGCGATCTGTCGCCTTTTATCTGCTTACAACCGAACTAACGATCTCCTGGGACAACTATCCTATTCTGTCCGGCTACCCACACCCGTCCGGCCGCGCGCCGCGCTGCGCCGCCCCACGCCACCAGGGCCGCCCGGACCACGCCGCAGCCGCCCGCCGGTTTCACGGGTTTCGCACCCCACGCCCGATTCATGAGCTATTGTCATGAAGTAGCTAGTTGCCACCTATGTCGGCTGGAGCTGTCGATGTCACACGGCATTCGTCTTCGTACCGTTTCGAGCTGACTTAGGCGGCTTGCCGGCCTACCGGCAGACACCGCCGCCGCGCTCCCATCCGGGGGTACGGCGTCAGCGATCTTCACCATGGGCGTCACCTCCCGCGACAGCGGGCGCCTCGCCCTGCCCATCAGGCGGTTCCTGCTCCCCGGTCCTCCGCCTGCCCCGATGTTCGTGGCGACCAGCCACGCGACGAACCGCTATCAGGAAAGGACCACGAATGGACAGGACTCGGAGCGTTGCCCGGTCACTGCTCCCCACCGCGACCGTTCTGGCGGCCACGCTGACCCTCGCCGGTCTGCCTGCCGCGCACGGCACGGTCAGCGCCGGACCGGCAGTACAGAAACACCTGCTCGACGACGTGCCGCCCAAGGCGGCCGAACGGTCGGCAGCGCCGACCAGCAGACAGTCGGCAGCGGCAACCGGCAAACCCGAACTGCTGGCGAAGGCCGTACCGGACGAGTGCTTCGGCGGGATCGGCCCCCCGTACCCACCCGAGTGGCCATGCGAGTCCGGAAAGCCGAAGGTGAACCAGTCGTACGTGTGGGGCCTGACCAAGTCCGGCGACCACCTGTGGTTCGGGACGGCAGCCAACGTCCACTGCCTCACCCTCGGGGTAAGCCTCACCGAGACCGAACCGATCGAGAACGACGACTACGTGTGCGAGTACGGCGAGAGCCCGCAGCGGGCAGAGAGCCCGGCCATACCGCCGGCAGCGGGTGACTGGCGTCCGCCGAAGGTCTATCTCTACGACACGTCATCGCGCAAACTGACCGACAAGACCGGAGCGATCACCAAGAAGTCCGAGATTGACCGGCAACGGTTGGAGTCGACGGTGGGAATCCGTGCCGCCGGCTCACACCAGGGCGTCGTGTTGCTCGGCGGACCGGGCATCCTCGGCATCAACCTGTTCGCCTTCGACGACAAGTCGGGCCGCTACCTCGGCTCGACCACCGTCGCCGCGTACGGCACCATCCGGAATATCGTGGTGGCCGACGGCGCTCTCTACGCCGGCGTCGGCGTGGGACCCGACGGTCTGGCCGGGGGTGCGGTGCTGCGCTGGACCGGTAACAAGTCCAGCCCGTTCAAGTTCATCGTGGTGGGCAAGCTGCCGGCACAGGTCGCCGACCTCGTCGTACACAAGGGACGGATGTTCGTCACGACCTGGCCCAGCGTCGGTCGTGGCGTCCAGTCCCGCACCATCGGCGGCGTATGGATGAGCGGGTGGTTGACGGACGGAAAGCGGGGCCTCACCACGGCCGACGCCATTTCCTGGCGGCAGGTGTGGAGCGTGTCCCAGTACGAGCCGGACCCGGCCGTGGCCGCGACGTACGGTCTCGGCGGCCTCGCCTCCTACGGCGGCCACCTCTACTGGGGAACGATGCACGTGCCGCTGAAGGCCACGCAGGCGCACGCGATCCGGCACAGGCCGGCAAGTGACGAGCAGGACAGCATCGCGACCCAGAACACGCAGCGCTCGACGAGCATCTTCCGGGCCAGCAACTTCGACAAGGGCAAAGCGTCGGCCCAACTGCTGTACGGCGCGGCGGAACTGCCCGCGTTCGACCCGAATGCGAACGACGGGGCAGGCGAATGGCAGCTCCGCCCGACCGGTTACAAGCCCAAGTTCGGCGCGTCGGGATTCGGTAACGCCTACAACAACTACACCTGGAAGATGGTGGTGGCCGGCGGTTCGCTGTACGTCGGCACCATGGACTGGAGCTATCTCAGCAAGGATCTGCCGCCGACGGTTGGCGGCCCGGTCCAGGCTGGGCTCGGCGACGCCGATCCCGCGTCGTCCGGGGCCGACCTGTGGGCTTTCGACAACCCGAAGAAGCCGGCCAAGCCGGTGAGCATCACCGGACTCGGCAACTACCTCAACTACGGGATCCGCACCATCGTGGCCGACCGATCAGCTATCTACCTCGGTATGGCAAACCCGATGAACCTGCGTACCGATAAGGGGGATGATGTTCCGGAGGGCGGCTGGGAGCTGATCCGGCTACCCGTGGCCAACTCCAAGTCCTCCGCTGCCAGGCCGTGACCTGCCCGCGGAGAGCTGACCATCCCCTGCCGGAGAGAGTGACGATCCGCAGGGAGTGATCATTCCGTGCGGTCGTTGGCCGGTCGGCGCAGCATGCCGACCGGCCAACGACCACCAGCGACGAGTACCGGATTACCGCGAGGGGCCGAGGCGTCATGTACCAGCGAAACAGGAAAGCGGCCATCGTCCGGCGCACCACGTCGGCAGTGCTGGCAATCGCAGGCGTCCTCGCCGTGCTGATCGGCTGCGACGCGGCGCGGCCGCCGCGGGAGAGGGTCGGATCGACCGCACCCGCCGGGCCCGCCCCGATCGGGACCGCAACGCCCACGCCCGAGCCGGGCACGCCGACCATTCCCGTGGGATCGTCCGCGCACAACGTCACCGTGGACGGCAGGGAACGCACGTTCCGGCTGTACCGGCCGGCCACGCTGTCGCTGTCGGCGCCGGTACCGCTGGTGGTGATGCTGCACGGTGCCCTCGGCAGCGGCCGCCAGGCGGAGACGGCGTACGGGTGGAACACCGCGGCGGATCGGTACGGCTTCGTGGTCGCATACCCGAACGGCCTCCACCGGTCCTGGGCGGTGAGCAGCGACTGCTGCGGATTCCCGGCCCGTGACGGCGTCGACGACGTGGCGTTCATCAGCGCCACGGTGGCCGCCCTCTCCGCCGAGTTGCCGGTCGATCCAGCGCGGGTCTACGCCGCCGGGATGTCCAACGGCGGGATGCTCGCCTATCAGTTGGCCTGCAAAACCACCATCTTCGCCGCCATTGGGGTGGTAGCCGGAAAGCTACTCGGGCAATGCCCGTCACCGGCTCCGATCTCGGTGATCCATGTCCATGGCACAGCCGACGACGTGATCCCGTACGACGGTCGGCCGGGGAAGCTGGACAACGACGGCGTCGGGCCGTTGCCGGTCGAGATCGACGGCGGCCCCGTACCCAACCAGATCGACAGGTGGCGTGAGATCGCACGGTGTGCCGCTCCAGAGGTGCGTACCGTTGGACCGACCACCACGTCGGTCGCGCACTGTCCGGGCGGGCGCGACGTCGAGCTGGTCACCATCGCCGGCGCCGGGCATCAATGGCCGGGCGGGGCGCCGCAGTCGGCGGCGGAGCGCCTGCTCGGGTTGGATCCGCCGGCAACGGCGCTGGCCGCTACGGAATCCATCTGGCGCTTCTTCAGCGCCCACGCGCGGGAAGGCTGATCCCGGCCCCGCTGACGCCGTGCCCCTGACGATCGCCACGGCGCTACTGGCCGGCGCCGCGACCGCCACCCGCCACCTGCGCTACCTCCCACCACCTGCGCTACCTCCCGCCACCTGCGCTACCTCCCGGTTACCCAGCCGCCAGGGGACCGCGTTCGTCGACCGTGTGGAGGCCGACGAGCGCGCGATCGGCGATGGAACTGTCCCGGGCACCGCCGGATCAGACCAAGAACGGGTTTCACGACGGATGCTTCGTGCTGACGGCCATCAAGCACCGGGCGGCCGCCGGTGCGCCGTCGGTGCGTACGGCGGCGGCGATGGATCGGGCACGGGCACCGATGGAGGGTTGGAGGGTGTGCTTGAGAGCGCTGGTCAGCGAGTCGGCGGTCGGTGCGCCGGCCGGGTGCGCGGTACCGAGATTGAGGTGGTGGATGCGCTGTGCCCAGTAGTGCTGGTCGTACATCTGGGGGATGACGACTTGGGGTGCACCGGCTCGCGCGGCTGCGGTTGTGGTCCCAGCACCGCCGTGGTGGACGACGGCTGCGACCCGTTTGAACAACGCCTGATGGTTGACCTCGCCGATGACCAGGCAGTCGGGCTCGTCGTCCACCGTCGACAGCTCGGCCCAACCACGGGACACGATCGCCCGGCGACCGAGCGCGCGGGCTGTTTGGACGATCACCTGGCTGAGGTCCTCCGGCGCGGCCATGCTGCCGAAGCCGAAATAGATGGGTGCTTCGCCGGCCTCAAGGAACGCCTCCAGCTCGGGGGACAGTGGACGGTCATCCGGCATTATCCAGGCCCCTGTCTGAAACACGACCGGATCCCCGGGATCGGGCCATGGCGCCAATACGGGGTCGGCGGCCAGCCACGGCCGATCGGTGAAGATGTGGCTACGCACGTCACTGACCGGGGCCAGCCCCAATGATGCCCGATGGGAATTGAGCAAGGTGCCGAACGTGTCATTGAAGCGTTGTGCATTCCCAGCCCAGAGCTCATGTTTGTCGGCGGTTGCAGGCGTCGGCGGCTGTCCCGGTAGAGGCAGGGAGGGTGGCGCGTGGGATGGCGATGGCAAGACTGTCGGGCAGTAGGCGACGAAGACGTAAGGGATTCCCATAGCCTCGGCCAGTGAACGAGCGGCGATCTGTAGGGCTGTTGCAGCCACGATGATGTCGCAGCCTTGGGCTGCCGCCGCGATCGTCTCGAATTGGGTGGCGACCGTGGCTTCCGCGAGCTGACGTCGGCGCTCGGGCGAGAGTTGGATCGGGGTGCTCGGTGAGCTGAAGGGCGAGGTCTTGCGCAGCTCAAGACCGATGGGCGTGACGGGGATGCCGAGGCTGTCGATCCAGTCGTGAAAGTCGGGCGGCGCGCACAGCCGGACCTCCTGACCAATGGCTCTCAACTGTAACGCCAGCGCCACCAGCGGCTGAACATCGCCCCGCGATCCGATTGTCGACAGCAACACGCGCATCAGAACCCCCTCCGGCAGAGCCTTGGCTATTGCTTGGTTGGCGCATCGTGAACATGAATTTGTCTCCGTAAGCCGCGAGCTGATCGGGCCCACGGCCACAAATTCTGCACCTGCACCATGCTCTTACCGCAAGTCCCCCTGCGGGCATATGTTGAACTGTCAGCACGGATCATCATCGCCGGACACGACTCCATCCAGAACCTCCGCCGCGGTCACTGAACCTTTTTCAACCTCCCCTTGCGGTGCGGTGGACCGCAAGGTCAGACGCGGTGCGCGAGCGCCGCGCGGTTCAGGTTGAAAAAGGTTCACTACGTACCCGCCCGGCCGGGTAGGGCAGGCCGAAGCCCCGGTGCACTCCTCCAGGTGATTTGGATCGATGGGCGGGTCGCCCTCCGGCCATCCCGATTACCGTTATGAGAGGCACGCCCGGCCCGAGAGCAACCGATCGCCGGCCGGCCACGGGGGCGGGGGCGGCATGCGATGTGGTTGGTCTTGTGCGATCCCGAGGACCACGCCGCGCTCTGGGTGTACCAGGGACTGCGGCGGCTCGGCCTCGCCCCCCTGGAAGTACTCTCCCCACAGGATCTGTGGTCGGCGACTCGCTCGATGCACCGGCTCGACCGGGCTGGAGCGACGTTCACCATCGAGTTGGCGGACGGCCGCACTCTGGTCAGTGGCGACATCGCCGGCGTGCTCAACCGGTGGTCCTCACTACCGGCCGAGCGGTTTGCCTTCACCACGGACGCTGACGCGCGTTATGCCAGTGAGGAGTTCGAGGCACTGGCACTCAGTTGGTTGGCGTGCCTCGGGCCGGCCGCCATAAACCGGCCGAATGCGCGTGGTCTCGCCGGCGCCTGGCGTACCCCTGCCGAGTGGGCGGTGCTCGCGACGCTGGCCGGGCTGCCAGTGGGTACCGTGACGCTGTCCACCCGCCGCTTGGCTGCCGCACCTGAATCGCCTGGACCCACCAGGTCTGCTGTCCCTCCTGGCGTACCGGGCAGTTCGCCGCCTCGGTGCTGTCAAGGCATACCTCGGCGGACTCCGAGGAAACGGGCCCGCCGGTTGGTCGTTCGTCGCGTCACCGGTCCTGTCGGGCATGCGGACCGGGTTGAGCCGGCTGATGATCGGTGAACCTTTTTCAATCTGGACCGCGCGGCGCTCACGCACCGCGTCCGACCTTGCGGTCCGTCGGCGCGAGCCATCCGCACCGGTGTCCGGGTCGCCACGGTCGCCGCACCGCCGACCTCGACCGACCGCGCGGACTGGTCGGCCTCACACTCGGCCGCCATGGTTCCCGCCGCCGCCTTCGGGGCGTTCCTGCCCGCCGTCTGCTGGAGGACATGGGTCAGCTCGTGTGCGAGCAGGGCCCTTCCCGCTGGTTCGTGGGGACGGTAGGCGCCAGGACCGAAGACGATATCCCGCCCGATCGTGTACGCGGCGGCGCCCAGCGCATCCGCGGACGCCGCCGCGGACGGACTCGTGTGCACCCGCACGTCGGCGAGGCCGGCGCCGAAGCGGGCTCCATCTCCGCCCGAACGGTGGGCTCCAACGGACGGCCCGGGGCGCCCACCGCACCAGCGTCGGCCGCCGAGGGGCCGGCGGCACCGGGAACCCGCCGTACGGCCCCGGCCCGGACCGGATCCGACAACCAGGCAAGGAAGTCTGCCGCCGTGCCGGAATCCGGTAGGCGCCCATCCGCGGAGAGCGGCAGGTCGTGACCATGCGTCCCGGGGCGTGACGGGTCCGGTCGTCGATCACGCCGTGGCTGCCCGCCAGCCGACTCGGTGACCGTCAGTCGCGATCTCACCAGGCGATTCATCGTCCCGCCCTCCTGGCCCCAACCCGAGCCACTGGCGGAAGGGTAACGCTACGATCAGTGACAGCTCCCCCGAACGGCGTGATGGCGTTCGGACGATCCAACCCGGCGGCGACCTGCTCGTACAGGTACAGTCGCTATCACCGCCAGCAAGTCACCCTTAACGCTCGGTAACAGATGCCGCCCCCGCGGGGTGTCTGTGGCAACCCGTGAGCAGTTCCTCGAAGGCGGCGCCGGCCGGGTCCCCCGCCCTACCCCGCCAGCCGGCGAGGTTGTTGCGGGTTGGTACGGCTCACGGCTGACGGCGTCCTGGTGGCCAAGGTCGGTTGGCGGGGCTCCTGGGAGCGCTTCGGCGAGGCGGCCCGACGCACTGCGCGGCCCGACGTGTGGTCGGGAAGGCGGTCTTCGACGTCGAGCCCGATGGATGAGCACACGCCGGGGTCTGCGGGTACCGGGTACTCGACGACCACCGCGTGATGTCGGGGTCAGGAGACCGGCGGCTGGGGCGCCTGCTGCGTGTGGTGGTCCAGTAGGCGGGTGAGTAGTTGCACGAACTGGTCGCGTTCGGCGGGGAGCAGCGGGGCGAGCAGCTCTTCGTGGAGGTCGTCCAGGACCTTGTCGAGGCGGCGCAGATGTCGGCGGCCCTGGGCGGTGATCGTGATGACGTTGCGGCGGCGGTCGTCGGGATCCGGTGCCCGCTCGACGAGGCCGCGTTCCGCGAGTTCGTTGAGGACGCCGACCATGTCGCTGCGGTAGATGCCAGTACGTCGACTCAGCGTCGCCTGGCTGCCCGGGCCGAACTCCTGCACCGAGGCGAGCACCGCGTAGTGCCACCTGCGGGCATCGGCCTTGGCCAGCCCCTCGGTCATCAGCCGGTCCGACCGCGCGGACAGGTGTGACAGCAGGCGACTGGCCCGGCGCAGTCTGTCCGGCGTCTTGATCCCACCATCGTCGGGCATGTCCACGGCTACGGCTCTGCTGGTCATGACGCCGATCATACCCGGTTGCGTTAGTCAGACTAACGATGTACCTTCGTTCTCGCCACAAACGTTAGGCAACCAAACGTTAGGCTAGTGAACGGATATGGAGACCATCGTGACGACCGCACCCCATGCCTTCGGCACCGCGCTCATCGGCCAGACCGAAAAAGCGCTCAACGCAATCCTGGACCGACAGCTCGCCGGGACCGGCATCACCGAACCCCAATGGGTGACCCTCACCCTGACCATGGCCAGCGGCGGGGCCATCGACCGGACCGAACTCATCCGCCGGGTCAACAGCGCCACACAATTCAGCCAGGCATCGGTGACCGAACGCATCACCGAGCTGACCGCCGCAGGGTTCCTACGCGACAGCGGCGACGACCGCGTCCAGATCACCGACGAAGGCCGGGCACGCTGGACGCAGATCCGCACCGCGATCGGCCCCATCACCCAGAGACTGTGGGGCGACCTGCCAGCCGAGGACCTCGCCGTCGCGGGCCGCGTCCTGGGCATCGTCCTGGACCGGGCCAACACCGTACTGGTCAGCCCCTGAACCCTTCTTCCTCAACAACACGCCACCCGACACAAGACACCATCACCACCCGCCAAAACGAAAGAGGATGCCATGTCCACAGACACGCTGATCGCCGACCGCATCGAGATCACCGACCTGTTCACCCGCTTCGCACTCCTGCTCGACGAGAAACGGTGGGAGGACGCCAACACCGTCTTCACCGACGATGTGGCCGTACACTCCCCACGCGGAGGCGAACTCCGCGGCATCGACAAGGTCGTCAGCTTCATGCGACAGGGCGAGGTCGACGGGCAACACGCCCAGCACACGACCACCGACCTGCTGGTGGACATCCACGGCAACCAGGCGACCGTCTCGGCGAACTCGCTGGTGTACTACTACCGCGACGGCCAACCGCCCCACTTCACGGGCGGGCTACGACTGGCCGCCACCGCGGTACGCACACCGGCGGGCTGGCGAATCCACGAACAGCGGATCACGCCCGCTTGGACCCGCGAAAACTGACCTCCCAAAGGTCAAGACCCAGGTGCACAAGGGGCCGGGCGCTGACCCCGCCCGGCCCCATCACGAAGACCCCCTCAGGCTACCGATCGTCTCCCCCGCCACCACCGCCGACCACGCCATGCCGGCAGCCGGGTGCAGGGCTCGGTGTGGCAAATCGGCAAAGCGGGTGGGGCAACTACGCCAGCGCTACGAGCTTCGATTACCCGCCGCGTCGGAGGGCCGAGGATGGAAGTCGGCGAGGTCGGCTACCACCTGGGTGGCTTCTGGTACGCCGAGTGCCTGGTACAGGTGCAAGGACTGCCGCAGGAGGGCGGCGGCGGAGACGATGTCACCGAGGTCGGCGGCGGCGCGCCCGGTTCCTTCGAGGCCGCGGGCCTCTTCAAGGCGGTGGCCGTGACGGTGGACGATGGCCTGGGCTTCCCGATGTAGGGTCTGCGCCTGGTCGGGGTGTCCGGTGAGCCGGCGTAGGGTGCCGAGGTGGTTGAGGGCTTCCGCCTCGTCGTCGGGGGCGCTCATCGCGCGCAGCGTGGTGAGCGCCTGCTGGAACAGGTCTTCAGCGGCGGCATAGTTGCCGGTCAGGTGCCGCACCACTGCGATTTGAGTGCGGACGATTGCCTGGATGTGCCGATCGCCGAGTGCGCGGAGCAGGTCCAGGGCTTGGCGCAACGAGTCGTCCGCGCCCCGGTAGTCGCCGGTCAGCCGCCGCACGATCCCCAGCTCGTAGAGGGCAGTGGCCTGGCCGCGCTGGTGGCCGAGCACGCGGTAGAGGTCGAGGGCTTGGCACAGCAGGTCGTCCGCGCCCGGGTAGTCGCCGGTCAGCCGCCGTACGACCGCCAGCTCTTGGAGGGTGTTGGCCTGGCCGAGCCGATTGTCGAGTTCGCGGTGCAGGTCGAGGGCTTGGTGCAATAGATCATTGACGCTGTTGACGTCTCCCATGAGCCGTCGCAGGGCTGCCAGATCGGTGAGGGCGTTGGCTTGGCTGAGCCGGTCGCCAACCTGTCCACGGCCTCATCGCCCACCCGGGGCGGATCTGTGGTGGTGGCAAGGGTATGCGTGTAGGCGCGGATCAGGTCATGCATCCGGTACCGGCGGGGCGCTGTCTCGTCGAGGAGATGGTCGTTGTACAACTCGTCGAGACGTTCGGCGGCTTCGTCGAGGGTGGTGTCGGCGAGGGCGGCCGCGGCGTAGGCATCGATGTCGACGCCCGGATGCAGGCCGAGGAGCCGGAAGAACCGCTGCCGTCCGGGCGGCAGGTAGCGGTAGGACAGGTCGAATGCGGCCCGTACGGTGGCGTCCTCGCCTTTGACGGTCAGCACCCGTCCGCCGGCACGGAGTTCGGCAAGCAGATCGGCCATGGTCCACCTGGGCCGGGCGGCGAACCGGCTCGCGATGATCGCGATCGCCAGTGGCAGGAACCCGCACACCGCGACCAGCTCCGCGACCGCGTCTGGCTCGCCCGCCGCACGGGGGACCAGCCGGAGGAACATCGCCGCAGCGTCGTCGGGGGGCAGGAGCTGCAGGTTGACATGAATGGCCTCGCGCAGGTCGGCCAGCCGAACCCGGGAGGTGATCAGCACGAGCGCCTCGTTGGAGCCGGGCAGCAGCGGCCGTACCTGCGCCGTTGACCGCACGTTGTCCAGCACGAGCAGGACGCGTTTGCCGCGCATCCGGTCCCGCCACAGCGCCGAGCGGGCCTGCACCCCGTCGGGCAGTTGTCGGGGATCGAGGCCGTCGGCACGCAGCAGGTCGGCGAGGGCATCGGCCGGCTCGGTGGGCTCGTGACCAGGGGTGTGGCCGTGCAGGTCAACGAAGAGCCGCCGGTCCGGAAACCCGCTGGCCAGCCGGTGCGCGGCACGCACCGCCAGCGCGGTCTTGCCGATGCCAGGCATGCCGTCGATGGCGTGGATCGCGACCACCCCACTCGGCACGGCGGCCTCGGTGACCATGGCGGTGATCTGCTCCAGTTCAGGATCCCGGCCGACGAACACGGCCTGTTCTGCCGGCAGCGTGTCCCGCGCCGGCCCTCCACGGCTATACAAGTTGAGCTCGGTCAGAGCGTGGAACACCTCGACTTCCAGCCGCTCCACGGTGGAGAACGTGCGCAGGATCAATCCGGCGTCACCCAGCCGAGCCCGGAAGCCGTCGATGCGCGACCGGTCCGCGTCCACCAAGCCGACCGGCAGATCAGGACGCTCGTCGAGCAGGAACACCAACCGCGGAAACCCGACCTCCGTGGCCGTCTGGAACTCCAGCTCCGTGTACGAAACGGACGTGCCCGGGACGATCGACCCGTACCGGAACCCCATCACCGCCACGTACACGTCACACGCCCGGACCTGCTCCTGGCAATATCCGGCGGGCTGACCGTCGCGTGCCGCGAAGTAGGCCATGTCCACCGGCACCAGCCGCGCCCGGTTCACCGCGTCGATCGCCGCCCGCACGAACGACGCCGTCCGATCCGGGTACCCCGCCATGTCCGAGGTGTGACTGATGAACACCCGCGCGCCACCCGTCATGAAACTCTCCCCAGACCGCTCGACAACCTCACCCCGTTGGGGACACCCTGCTCACCGTCGCTGTCCAAGGAAATCATCCGAGGCGCCAAGGTCACCGCCCCGAATCCTGACGGCGGTATGCGCGCTTGTTCGCGGGTCGCCGCCAGCTCAGTTCAAGATCCGGCTGGCCGCGATGGCGGCGTACCCGCTCGCGCTCGGTTTGGGGGTACGAGAGAACGTCTCTCTGTCCACCGTGTGCAGCCCGAAGTGGAAGATGTTGTAGCCGGCGGTCCACTCGAAGTTGTCCAGCAGGGTCCAGTGGCAGTAGCCGAGCACCGGTACGCCGTCGTCAATCGCGTCGAGCAGGCCGGCCAGCGACGGTTCGATGAAGGCCGCCCGTAGGGCGTCGTCGTCGATGCCGATGCCGTGTTCGGTCACGAAGACCGGCACGCCGCTGATCTCGTGTGCGTACCGCACGGCGCCCCCAAGCGATTCCGCGTCGATCGCCGAGCCCAGCTGGTTGAGGGTGGTCCCCTGCGGCGGCGGCAATAGCCCGGCGGCGTCGTAGACCGCGCTCTCGTAGTTCTGGATGCCGATGAAGTCGTCCTCGCGTGCCAGCCGCAGCCAGTGGTCGTACACCTCGGCGCGCTTGCGGTCGCGCAGCGTCGCGTCGTCGCCGGCCACGCGGTCGTCCACGATGGCGATGGACAGGCCCACGGGCAGGTCGGGCCGCCTGGCCTTGAGCGCTGCCCGGGCGGCGAGGTGGCCCGCCGTCATGCCATCCCGCATGGCGTCAAGTTCTTCCGGCAGCATGATGTTGCTGACGCGGTAGCGGGGCACGCCCGCGGCGGCGCTGGCGGCCTCCAGCGTGGCCCGCTCCAACTCGCGGACGGATGCCGGCAGGTCCGCCCAGGACTGTAGCTGCGGCAGGTTCGGTTCGTTGAGCGTGACAACCGCGGTGATCCGGTCACCGAAGTGGTCCAGCACCTTGTCGCAGTACCGGGCGAACAGCTCGGGCGCGGCGGCATCCAGCCAGCCGCCGCGCTTGGCGAACCAATGTGGGCACGTCATGTGGTTGACAGTCACGACCGGAGCCAGGCCCCGCTGCGAGCAGCTGTCGACAATCGCCGCATAGTGATCCAACGCCTCGCTGGAAAAGGTGCCCTCCCACGGCTCGACCCTGGCCCACTCCACGGAGAACCGGAAGGCGCCCAGCCGCATGGCCTGAACCAGATCGAGGTCTTCGCGCCACAGTTCCCAGCTGTTGCAGGCACGGCCGGAGCGTTCAGCGAAGACCGTCGGCTGGACGTTCTCCAGGAACCAGGTGTCGCTGCTGGTGTTGTCCCCCTCGGTCTGGTGACCGGACGTGGCGACACCGAAGAGGAAGCTGTCAGGGAAGCGCCTCATGCGACTCATCATCCCTTGACCGCTCCATGATCGGACGCACTGCTCTTGGCGGCCGTCGTGCCCAGCGCATGATGTTGGTCGTGGACGAACTCAGGGATTTCATCTGCCAGATGGAGATAGCCGTGCTGGAGGAGTCGTCGCTGTACGAGATCCCACTGGGCTCGGTCGACATGGTGACGCCCCCGGTAAAGCATGGCCCCTGGCCTGCGGCTACCTGCGCGGCCGTCTTGCAGGTCTGGCATACGGCCGGCTGGATCGGTCTACATCTTCCGGAGCATCCCCGCGGGTGGAACATCGTCGCCGCTGACTGGTGCACCCGGCTCGTCGATGGCGGAAGCTTGATCGGACCGGACGCGGAGGAGCTCCTCAACCACCCGGAACGCTGGATCTTGGGCCATGCCGGCGGGCACGCCGCGCCCTACAGAACCGCAGCTGGCGAGACGACACCGTGGGAACAGTGGTACGGCCCTGCCCTCGAAACAGCGCAACACTTGCCGCTCAAACCGCACGACTCGAAGAGCTGACGGCGGCACCACGTCCATGCTCATCGACACGACTGGGTCTCCGGCCTCCTGGCGCGTCGCCGGGCAGGGTAGCCGGCCGACGGCTGTGTGACGCTCGGTCAGCGGCAGATCAGTGCGCCGCAATTGTCTGCGGATGTTCGGTGGGCGGCGGGCATCCGGGCCGGCGGCCTGGCGATGTCGGTTCTTTACACGATCGGCGGGTCATGGCTGGATGGACTGGTGACCGATGGGTTCGACGAAGCCGTCAGCGGCATGATGCGCGCGATTGAGGCCAACTGGGACGCCCGGACGCCGGTCCATCTGGCCAGTGAGTTCTACGGTGTCGGCAGGCGGGACGCCGAGTTCTGGTTCGCCGAGTTCGAGTGGGCCGACCTGGGCAGCCTGTCGGGTCGCGACGTGCTGCACCTACAGTGCCATCTCGGGACCGAGACGGCGGCGTTCGCCCGGCGTGGGGCCCGGGCGGTCGGCCTTGACCTCTCCGGCGCGGCCGTGGCAGCGGCCCGGCGGATCGCCGCCGACGCTGGGCTTGACATCGAGTACGTACAGGCCAACGTCTTCGACGCCGTGCGGGCCGTTTCCGGTCGCCGGTTCGATGTCGTCTACACCGGCAAGGGTGCCCTGGTCTACGTGCCCGACCTGGACCGCTGGGCACGCGTGGTCGCCGAACTGTTGCGACCCGGCGGAATCGTGTACGTGGTGGAGTTCCACCCGCTGCTGGCCGCACTCGGCCTGGTTCCGGCGGCGGACGAGGGCACCGATCTGGTGCTCCGCCATGACTATCTGGCCGGGGGTGGCCCCCGCCGACTCGACTCCGCCCACAGTTACACCGACGGGCCGCCGCTGGACGGCTCCACGGTGAGTTACGAGTGGTCACATGGTCTCGGTGAACTGGTCACCGCGCTGGTCGGCGCCGGCCTGCGGGTGACCGCGCTACGGGAAACCGACGAGGTGCCGTGGCCGCGCTGGCGCCGGATGATCACGACGGAGCGAGGCTGGTGGCGGCTGCCAGCCGACAAGCCGCGAATCCCGCTGATGTATGGGCTGCGGGCCACCGCTCCCGCTGGCTGACCTGTACCACCGCCGACCTGCGCAGTCATTCTCTGACCAGCACAAGGGTTGATTGACAGGGGTACGGCGGCATGGATGCGACGTAGGAACCGCCGACTATGATCCGGTGACCGCACCAGAGGAGTCAGATGGAGACCTGGCGTTTCCTGGCAGGTGCCGCCATGAGCCTGGCCGTGAGTCTCGTCGGCGTCGCCTTGGCCACCAACTTTCGCGGCGTGACGGAGTGGCACGTGCGGCGGTCGATGGTGAAGGCGAGCGTGCTGCGGCGAGTTCCACCGTGGTGCTGGTTATCAGATGTGCCGGGTGAGAAGCGTCTAGCGCGTTTCATCCTGCTGGAACGGCTGATTGGCGTGGCCTTCGCTGTGGCCGGCGTCATGATCTTTGTTGGTGTTGGCTACGGCATCTTGACCGGTCAGCCGATGCGGACGGTGAAGTAGGCAGCGCGATCTCACCGCCGCCAGGTCGCTCAACACCGCAGCTATCGCTACGGGCCGCCCGCGGGGCCGCCCGGGAACTCGCCTGGGCCCAACTGGCGGAGACCCGCCGGTCGCTGCCGGCCACGACGATCCTGGGCCGGGTACTGCCGGGAGTCGTCCTGGAAATCGACGCGGCGGCCCGGTCATTCAGCGGCCAACGTTTCTCGGGCGTCGCTCCGGATCGCGGTGACCGCCGGTGCGGTCATGGCGATGGTCATCGCGATCAGGGTCGCGCCGCACAGGGCGAGCGCCTGCCGCGGGTCGAGGGCCGGGGCGAAGGGCAGACCGGCGACCGCGATGCACCCGGCGATGGCGATGGTCGCTCCCACGGCACTGACCAGGGCCAACATGATCGCGGTCAGGGCGTAGAGCACGGCCTCGCACGCGGCCATGACCAGCATGGTCCACAGGGTCGCGCCGGTGGCGCGGAGCACGGCGAACTCCCGGCGTCGGGCGGGCGCGTTCAGCAGCAGGACGGCGACGCTGCTGACGGCGGTGAGCAGGGCCGGCGGGGTGAGGACGAGATACGTGTCGAAGGTGTTGACCTCGGCAGTCGACCCGGCGGCGGCAAGGGCGACCCGGAAGGTGTCGACGATGCTGAACATGATCCCGTAGAGACTCGCCCCGATCATGAGCGGAACGACCGCCGCGGTGCTGTGGGTGATCCGGTGGGCGGCCGAGTGGCGGGCGAGGAACCAGGCCGGGGAGAGCCGGGCGGGGACGACGGCGCTCCAGAGGCGGATCATCACCGACAGGCCCGCCGGAGCCGCTAGCGCGATCGTCACGGTGAGGGCGACGCCAAGGTTGATCGCCATGCTCGCGCCAGCGCTGAGCAGCTCTGGTGAGCCGCGCAGCGCGAAGGCGATGGCCACGCAGGCGGCGATCATGACAGCGACGCCGAGCAGCGCGAGTCCGGTGAGAATCCAGCGCAGGACGGTCATCCCGCGTGGCGGTGACACCGGAGCGCGGGCCGCTTGTACGGCCGGCACCCGGGCGGCCCGCCGGACCGGCCCCAGCGCGCCGACAACGCACACACCCACCGTGAGGACCAGGGTGATCGCCACGACCGCCAAGTCCGGCGTCGCGTCCATGACGTCCGGCTCTCCGGTCGACGCGTGGACGAGGAGGTCGACGACCGGATCGGCGGCCAACGCGGCGACGACGCAGCCGACGGTGGTGCCGGCTATGCCGAGCGCCAGCATGTGCGTGAGGATGACCAGTCCGACCTGCAGCGGCTGCGCACCGCTCAGGCGCCACCGGGCGATCCGGACCCGCAACGCGTCGATCGTCGCCGAGCTGACCGTGCTGAGCACGACCACTGCCGCAAGGCCGGTGCAGACGTAGAGGACATAGGCGGCACCCCGAACCTCGGCGACCGTCATCCCGGCCCGCGCTGCGGCCGCGGCAACCTGCGGGGTATCGCTTGCCGACCAGTGCGCCGCCGCGACCCCGATCAGCGCGGCGGCCATCGCGGCGACCATCAGGGGGCCGATCCACAGGTGCCGGTCGGCGCGTAACTCCGCGAGGGCGAGGCGGATCATGCCGCACCTCCCGCCGCAGGCGCGCCGTCCGGGGACCGGACCGCAAGCGGCGTCTGGGCCGCGATGACCTGGCGGATGCTGTCCGCGGTCGGGCGGGTGAGCCTCGCGGTGAGCAGCCCGTCCCGCATCACCAGGACATCGTCGGCGAGGCTCGCCGCATCCAGGTCGTGGGTCACCATGACCACGGTCCGGGCGCCGTCGGCCAGCGCGCGCAGCCGGCCGAGTACCACCGCCGCGGTGTGTGTGTCGAGCGCGCCGGTCGGTTCGTCGGCGAACACCACTGCCGGGTTCGTGGCGAGGACGCGGGCGAGCGCCACCCGCTGCTGCTCCCCGCTGGACAGGCGGGAGGCACAGACCCGGTGTCGGCCGTCGAGTCCCATCTCGGCGAGGAGGGTGTCGGCGGCGGCGAGGTCGACCGGCCGGCCGGCGAGCCGCCGGGGCAGGACCACGTTCTCGCGCGCCGACAAGGACGGGATCAGATTGTACGTCTGGAAGACGAAGCCGATCCGGTCCCGGTAGAGCCGGGCTACCGCGCGAGGGCGCAGCCTGGGCAGGTCGTGTCCGAGCAGTGTGACCCGGCCGGTCGTCGGCCGCTCCAATCCGGCGAGGCAGAACAGCAGGGTGGACTTGCCGCAGCCGCTGGGCCCGACGACCGCCGTCATCGCCCCGGTGGGAATCGAGTGCGTGATGCCCCGCAGAACGTCGACCGGGCGACCGCCGTCCCCGCTCGGGAAGGTCTTGCTCAGCGCCTCGACGAGGATCGCGGTGGGCGTTGGTGGGGTCGTTCGAGTCATCCGGTTATCGCACAGCCGAGGGCTGTCTTTGGGCACTACGGCCAGGTGCCGTGCCGGGTGGGGAAAACCCCACCCGGTTTCCGGCATTCCCGCCCACCGCCCCGCCTCGTACCGTGACGTGGTGCCCGAGCCCCGCGCCTGGTCCGCCGCCTGCGACGCACCCTGGCGGTTCCTCCTGTCCCGCTGGCCCTGGACCTGCCTGCTGTACACGATGGTCAGCGCCACGGTCGGCTGGATCAGCCTTGCCTGCCTGCCGGTCCTCGTGCTCTTTCCGGCCTGGGCGGTAGCCCTCGCCGCCGTCGAACGCCGCTTGGTCGCCCTCGTGGGCCTGCCCCGGCTCGCTGGCGGGCCGCCCCCGGCGCCGGACCGCCGCGCCTTCGCTCGGTTCGTCGACCGGTTGCGGTCGCCGCTGCTGCGGCGCGAGATCGGATACGCGCTGGCCCAGCCGGTACCGGGGCTGCTCTCCTTCGTCGTGCTGATCATCGCCGGCACGGCGGCGGTGACCGGCATCGCCACCCCGGTGCTCGTGACGACCGGCCGTCCGGTCCAGATCACCGACTCGCTCGTGATCTCGGGTGGCCCCGCCGCCGGCGCCGTCTCGCTGGCCTGCGCTGTTGTCGTCCTCGGTCTCGCGTACGTCTGGGTGCTGCTCTGCTGCGGGCAGGCGGCGCTCGCGTCGGCGCTGCTCTCACCCCGGCTCGAAGAGCTGCAGACCCAGGTCACCATGCTGGCCCAGGCGCGGATCGCCGAGCTGAACCGGTTCGAGCGGGAACGGCAGCGGGTCGAGCGGGACCTCCACGACGGCGTGCAGCGGCATCTCGCGGTCGCCAGCCTCCACCTCGGCATGCTCGAACTCGACCTGCGGAAGGCGTTGCCGGCGGGCACCGCCCGGGCGGACGCCCTCGCCACACTCGACGCGGCCCGCGCCGAGACCGAACAGGCGCTTGACGCGTTGCGCGCCACCGTCCACGGCATGCGTCCGCATACCCTGATCGAGGACGGCCTCGGGGCAGCGCTGCGCGAGATGGCGGCCCGGCTGCCCATGCCGGCAACGGTGGAGGTCGACGACCTACGCCGGCTGCCCGCCGAGGTGGAGGCGTCGCTGTACTACGTGGCGAACGAGGCCGTCACCAACGCGGTCCGGCACGCCGCCGCGAATCGGCTGATCGTGCGCACGGCCACGACCGGCAACCGGCTGACGATGACGATCACCGACGACGGCACCGGCGGCGCGAACCCCATCGGCGGCACCGGAATCCTGGGCATGCGGGAGCGCGCCTCCCTGCTCGGCGGCGAGTTGACCGTCAACAGCCCACCCGGCGGACCGACCACGATCGGCATCGAAGTGCCGTACATGCCGGCGAGCGGGTGATCCCGGCCAGCCACAATGACGCCATGCAAGTGGTGATCGCTGAGGACGCGGCCCTGATGCGCGAGGGCCTGACCGCCCTGGTCGAACGCTTCGGCCACCGGGTCACCGCGGCCGTCGATGACGCCGACGAACTGCTGCGGGTGATGGCCGGGGCCGGGCCCGGCAACCTGCCCGACGTGGTGGTCACCGACGTCAGGATGCCGCCAGGTGACGCCGACGACGGGTTCCGCGCGGCGCTGACCATCCGTGCCCGTCACCCGCAGGTCGGAATCCTGGTGCTGTCGCAGTACCTCGGCCATGCCTACGCCGCCCGACTCCTCGCCGCCCCGACCCGCAGCGAACCGCCCGGCGGCATCGGCTACCTGCTCAAGGACCGGGTCAGCCGGGTGACCGATTTCATGCACTCCCTCGAACTGATCGCCGGCGGCGGCGTCGTCATCGATCCGAAGGTGGTCCAGCGCTCCATGGCCGCCGGCCGCCCTCACGCCATCGACATACTGAGCGAGCGGGAGCAGGAGGTTCTCGGGCGGATGGCGACCGGAGACACCAACCACCAGATCGCCACCGCCCTCCACGTCACGCAGGGGGCGGTGGTCAAACACGTGGGCAACATCTTCACCAAACTCGGGCTGCAACCGCAGGACGGCAACCGCCGCGTACTGGCCGTGCTCACATACCTGCAATCAGGCCGTTCGTACACGCCACCCTCCTGACAAACCTCACCCTGCCGACGCACCGATTGATGGTGATGATGTGCTGTACTGCCACGCGTGAGGCAGCGGGCGGGTCTGATCATCGGTGTGGTGCTGCTGCTCGTCGGGATAGGCGGCCTCGCCGGCTGGCGGTGGTGGCGCAACGTGCCGCCGTACGGTCCGGAGGTGCTGGCCGCCACCGCGACCCTGAGCCTGGTCGACCAGGCCACCGCGGACGCCGCGTTCAGCCCGCACACCGTGGAGCAGGCCGGCGACGGTGACCAGATCCTCCTCGGCCGGGTGGCCTGGAAACGTCCGCCCGATCCCCAGGTGGACGGCTCGTTCCGGATCGTGGTGCTGGACAAGCGCACGCGTCGGGTGCCCGGCTTCATCAACGTGACGTCGGCGCGGCCGGACGATGTCGGCGCCGGCTGGGACGGGGCCCTTGACCGCGCCGAGGAGCGCTATCCATGGCTGCGGGGCATCGGCGACGCTGGCATGATGCGGCGCCGGGTACGAGAGTGCGGCCGTTGTTGCACCAGGCTGTCGAACCAGTGAACCTTTTTCAACCTCCCCTTGCGGTCCGGCGGACCGCAAGGTCGGACGCGGTGCGCGAGCGCCGCGCGGTCCAGGTTGAAAAAGGTTCAGTAGTGCTGAATCAGGTTGCGGTGAAGATTACTGCCCGTCCGACAGTGGCGGCCCGGTTGTAGAAGGCTCGAACATCAACGAAGTTGTCCCAGGTGTTCTCGAAGTCCGCGTCGTCGTGTCCACCGAGGTAGTCGGGGTCGTCGATGACATCGAACCGATGACGCAGCCACGTTCGCTCCACAGAACGCAGGGCGTCAGCGACATCCCGCACCTCGGCGGCGCTGACGTAGACGACGTAGTACTCGTCGTGGAGATGTCGGCCACCGAGCACCGCGTGAGACAACGGGTACGCGCCGCCGTCCGGGTCGAGGGTGCCGTCGGTCAGGCAGCGGTGGATGGCGTCCCAGGCCTTGTCGGTGTCGACCTTCAACCGGTCGTCGTTGCACGACTCCTCGATCACTTCGAGGATGTCACCCACGCTGTCGCCGTGGTCGTCCGTCGCGAGCAGCGAGCGTTCCTGCTCCGACGTGATGGCGAAGTGCACCCCCAACATGCCCCGATCCTACGGCGCGCGGCAGAAGCCCGGCGACGAGAGACGGCCGCTCTCGCCATAACGGGCTAGGGGTACTGAGGATGCAGTCGCCAGAGCGCCCCTTCAGTGAACCTTTTTCAACCTGGACCGCGCGGCGGTCACGCACCGCATCCGCCCTTGCGGTCCGCCGGACCGCAAGCGGCGTGATCCACGACTTCAGAATGCCCGGCGCTACGCGGCGAGCCTGGCCCGGACCCGTTCCGCGTCGGGGTGGTCGAGGTCGGTGAGGATTGCCAGCGCCCGTCGCCATGTGGTCCGCGCCGCGCCCGGCCGGCCGGCGAGTTGGTAGCTGTCGCCGAGGTGGGTGAGTGTGCTCGCTTCGGGGTAGCGCGCGCCAAGGGCGTTTAGCCGCACGACGGCTTGACGAAAGCAGGTGACAGCGCGCGGGTAGTCACCGAGATGGTGGTACGCGTAGCCGAGGCTGTCCAATGTGGCTGCCTCGCCGCGACGGTCGTCCAGTCCGCGCAGCAGGGCGAGGGCCTCCTGGCAGGCGGTCACGGCTTGGGCGTGGTCGCCGAGGTGGACCTGGAACCAACCGACTGCGTTGAGGGCGGAGGCTTGCCCGTACCGGTGGTCCGCCCTGCGGTACAGCGCGAGTGCCTGCCAGGTGTGGTCGAGGGCGACGGCGTACCGGCCCTGCCGTTCACCGAGGTAGGCGAGGAGGTGGTGGTTATGGGCCTGTCCGGCGAGGTCACCGCTGCCGGCGTCGAGGTCGAGGGCGCGTTCGAGGTGTGCGCGGGCGTGGGCGTGGCGGCCGGTCTCGATGTACGGGCGGGCCAGGATCCGGTGGACGATGGCCGACGCGCGCGGGTCGGCGAGCCGTCCGGCGGCGAGCGTCGCCGCGTCGCCGACGGCGAGCTGGTCGGGCCAGCGTCGGCTGTGTTCGAGGTACCCGGTCAGGATCCACGCGAGCTGCCAGGCGTGCCGGTCGTAGCCGCCGCCCGCGGCATGCTGCACCGCCGCGAGTAGCACCGGAAGTTCGGCGGCGAGCCAGGCGCGGGCGGCGGCCGGTGCGCCCAGATGTTCCGGCGCGGCGCCGGGCCGGGGCGGTTCGAGGGTGATGGCGTCTCGATTCGGGTGTAGTAGCCGGTCGGCGGCGCCAGCGGTGTGCAGGTAGTGGTCGAGGATGCGGTCGGTCGCGGCCTCGCGGTCTGGCAGGGTTTCCAGGGCGTCGCTGAGGTAGGTGGCGTAGGCGCGCAGCAGATCGTGGCAGGCGTACCGGCCGGGTGCGGGTTCGGTGAGCAGGTTGGCGCGGGTCAGTCCGGCCAGTAGCGGCGGTACGTCGGGCAGCGGCAGCGCGGTGAGGCTGGCGATGGCGGGCGCGGTGGCGTCTGGACCGGGATGCCGGCCCAGGAGCCGGAACACGCGCGCCGCGGCCGGGGTGAGCGCCCGGTACGACCAGGCGAACACCGCGTGGACGTCGGTGCCTGGATCGCCGGTGTTGAGCAGCCCGAGCGCCTGACTGCCGTCGCGGAGCTGTTCGGCCAGTTCGCGCAGCGGCACCCGGCGGGTCGCGGCGTGGGCGGCGACGATGGCCAGCGGCAGCGGCAGCCGGGCGCACCGCGTGATGATCTCGTCAACCGCGTGGGGTTCGGCGGCGATCCGCGCGCTGCCGAGGCGGCGTGCCAGCAACTGCCTTGCCTCGTCGCGGGTGAGCAGATCGACGGTGACAGGTTGGGCGCCCTCGGCGGCGACCAGACCGGTGAGCGGATCGCGGCTGGTGACCAGGGCCAGGCAGCCCGCGGCGCCGGGCAGCAGCGGCCGGACCTGCGCGCCGTCGCGGGCGTTGTCCAGCAGGATCAGCAGCCGCCGACCGGCAAGTTCGCTTCGGTACAGGGCGGCCAGTGCGTCCGGCTCCGGCGGGATCCGGCGCAGCGGCACGCCGAGGGCGTCGAGGAAGCGGCGGATCGCCTCGCCCGGCTCCATCGCGGGCTCGGTCGGACCGAAGCCGCGCAGGTTGACGTAGAGCTGCCCGTCGGGGAAGCGGTCGGCGACCTGGTGCGCCCAGTACACGGCGAGGGCCGTCTTGCCCACCCCGGCGGTACCCTCGATCGCCGAGATCACCGCGGTGTTCGCGGTGGCAGCGTCGTCCAGCAGTGCGTTCAGCGCGGCGAGCGGACCGGCCCGCCCGGCGAAGTGCCGCGTGGCGGCCGGCAACTGCCGGGGCGCCGGCGCCGGTCGCCCCGGCGGCGCCTGCCCCGACGGCGCTGGTGGCCGCTGCCGCGCGGCCTGCTGCAACGCGTAATCCACCAGGGCGTACCGCGGGCGCCAGAACTCCTCGATCCCGGTGGCCACCGACAGCCGGTCCAGCCGGCCATGATCCTGGGCGTACTGGCGGCAGCCCTCGACGACGCCCCGGACGACCTCCCAGTCGGGCAGCCGTCCGATCCGGCCGTTGAAGATCGACCCCACCTGGCTCTTGCCCAGCCGTACCCGCACCGCCAGGCTGCGCAGGCTCGGGCCGCCCGCCTGCGATCGGAGCAGCCGCAGGTCGTCACAGAGTTGCCGCAGCAGCAGGCGGCCGTCGTCAGCGGTCACCGGCGATCCCCGGTGTTGTCCGGCGCTGTCCAGCGCATCGGACGGCTGCACCGTCGCTACCTGCCACGTCGGCCCCGGTCGTCCGCACCTGTCCGTACCAAACCCCGTCCACGCTATCGACGGACAAGGATGCCCTCAAGCACCCGACCGGAGTGCCCCGAGAAAGGACGGTCGCACGTTGATAGCTACTGGAAAATTGCGGCGAATTCCGGCCGCCCTCGGCTTGTTGGCTGCGACCACGGTGGCGGCGGTTACCGTCGTGCCGTCGCCGGCCGCGGCCGACAGTACCCGGATCATCAGCGGGAGCACGACCTGCACGTCGGGAATCCCCCCGGTCGGGCCGTACGTGAGCGTGGGCGGCGGAGGGTGGCCCGGCGCGCCCGGCCCCGGATGGCTTCCGGTGGACTCCATTTACCAGGTCCCCGGCACCCAGACCAGGGTATGGACCAAGGCGATCCCCGCGAGCGCGACGAGCATCGCGCTGGACGTGAGGTGCTATGTGAGCTGGAGCGAGTACTACGGGTACATCACCTTCCCGGAGGGCACATGGCAAGGCGCAAGCTACAGCCTGACCCCGGGTACCTCGACGATCAACTCGACGTGGTCCTGCGCCCGGCAGCCGGTCGCCCCCGGCCCCTGGGTCCGCACGTGCGAGCTGACGACAATCTCATCCGGCTGACCTGAGCCGCAGAACCGAGATCGCGACATCCGAAGACCGCACCATCCGCCTCGCGGCCGGGCCGGTCGTCGGCCCGGCCGCGACCGCCCGCAGCAGCGGCACGACCGGTACCGACTCCGCCGCGCCGGGCCCGTCGGCCGGCCTGGCTGCACCGCCTGACGGGGCACGCCGCACCGCTCGACGCCCTCGGTCACCGGCACACCCGCCTGGACTTCCCATCCGGCCCGATACCGCTGTCCGCGCTCGCCTGTCGTCTCGCCGGGTAGGTAGGTCCGCTGCTGCTGCCCGGGCACGAGGATCTGGTCACCGAAGGACGTGCAGGACGATCTCGATCAGCGTGGCGACGTCGGCTTCGACCATCGGTTCGCCGGTCATCCCCATCCGGTGCAGCAGCGTCCCGACGATGACGTCGATGATAAGCAGGACCCGGTCCTCCGGCTCGCCTAGCACGTCCTGGAGCGCCAGCCAACCGGGCGCCTGCAAGCGTGTGGAGAGGATGCCGCGCAGGGCCGGATCGCTGATGGCGTCAACGAACACGCCGGCGAACGCCGCGCCCACGCCGGGCTCGCCGATCTTCGCCGCGAGGAAGCGGACCAGCGAGGACACGATCTGCTCCCGGGTGGCGCCCGTCAGCGGCACCGGGCCGGACGCGTCAAGGAGGCGGACCAGTGCGGACACGGCCTCGTCCCGGCTGGCCTCGGTCAGCGGCACCGCGCGGAACACATCAAGGACGCCGAACGCGTCAAGGAGACAGTCCGTGATCAGGGCGCCCTTCGACGGCCATCGACGGTAGATCGTCGTTTTCGCGATGCCCGCCGCCGCCGCGATGCGATCCATCGTCGCGTTCACGTAGCCGAGTTCGTGAACCGTGCGCAAGGTGGCCGCGAAGACGGTCGCATTGAGGTCTGCGCGAGGACGCCCGGGCGTGGACGGGGTGGAAACCGGCACCGCGTCAGGCTACTCTGGCAATTACGCTACCGCTCGTAGCGTAATCTGGTGACAGGAGGACACCTTGAGAGTCAAAGCTCCATTGGGTACCCGCATCCTCCGGGACACCCAGGACTGGGAGGCCATGACCGACGACCAGCTGATCGCCGTGCGCGAGAAGGTCAACCGCATGGCATCGTCTCTTCCCGCCCGGATCATCGCCGGCCTGCCGGACCGCCGCGCCCGCATCACCAAAGCCACGATCGACCTTCCGGGCCGCGGCCTGACCTTGCGGGTACACCGCCCGGCGCACGCCGACCGGACGCTGCCGCTGATCGTCTCGTTCCACGGCGGAGGCTTCATCGCGGGCACCGCCGCGCAGAACGACTGGCTCAACAGCCACCTCGCGGCCCGCTGCCCGTCGGTGGTCGTCTCGGTGGAGTACCGTCTCGCCCCGCAGCACCCGCTGCCCCAGCCCGTCGAGGACGGCTACGACACGCTCGTCCGGCTTGTCGAAGACGCCGCCGGCTGGAGTATCGACCCCGCCGCCGTCGCGGTCATGGGTGAGAGCGCCGGCGGCATGATCGCCGCACTCGTTGCGTTGCGGGCCCGCAAGGACGGCCCGCCGCTGCACGCCCAGGTGCTTAACTACCCGAGCACGGACTGGACCGACACCCTAGAGAACTACCCCTCGGTCACGGAGAACGCCGACAACCCCACGCTCTCGCTGCCCCGGTTGCGCGCCGCCCGCAAACTGAGCGTGCCGCCGACCCTCGACCCACGCAGCGTGTCTCCCGTGAAGTTCGACGATCTCGCCGGCCTACCACCGACACTGGTCGTCACCGCCGCACTGGATCCCATAGCCGACCACGGAAGCCGCTACGTCGAACGGCTCTGCGAGGACGGCACCGACGCCCGCCTGACCTGCTACCCGAAGGCCACACACGGCTTCCTCAGCATCCCCGGCCTTGTACCGGCCGCCCGGCCCGCGCGGCGCGAGATTCTCGCCTTCCTCCGCAGCCAGCTGCACGACCTATGAACCACCGTTGCAGTGCGTAGCGCCATGACCGCAGACACCTCCGCATGCGGCGATCTCGCTCACTCGGGCGTTGGCAGGCGCGAAAGGGCTGGCGCGCATAAGGTCGGCCCAACAGGCGACCTTCGCGAGACGAGGACGGGGCAGGACATGACCCAAGGCACCCGCGACGAGATGCTCGGCCGCCTGGCTGAGGCAGTCCGGTCCGTCACAGGCGCACACCCGACGCGGGTTGCCGTCGACGGACCGCCCGCCGCAGGCAAGACCACGCTCGCCGACGAGCTGGCCGTCGTCTTGCGCGAACAGGGCCGCGACGTCATTCGCGCGACGATCGACGATTTCCTCTTCCCCCGGGCACAGCGCTATCCGCGCGGCGAGTACTCGGCCGAAGGGTGCTACTACGACACGCACGACTACGACACGTTGAACCGGGTTCTGCTCGATCCGCTCGGCCCGGGCGGAGATCGACGCTTCCAACACGCGGTCTACGACCGCACCGCGGATACCGCGCTGTCCCCGCCGGTCATGACTGCCCCAGCCGACGCCGTGCTGGTCTTCGACGGCGTCTTCCTCATGCGCCCGGAACTGATTGATCGGTGGGACCTGCGCATCTTCGTGTCGACAGCACTCGAGAAGACCGTGGATCGTGCCGTGATCCGAGAGCGCCGGGTGTTATCTCGGGCCGAAGTCGAACGCCGCTGGCGCAAGCGTTACATCCCCTCCCAACAGTTCTACTTCGCTACGGTCCACCCGACCCATCACGCCAACATCATCGTGCACAACGACGAGCCCCAACAGCCGGTCTGGGAGACTCAAACACACTGACCGCACTCAATTCAGCATGAGCGGATTTCCGGGCAACTCCTGATGAGATCAGGTGTTGCGACGACCGTTAGAACCTAATCGGAACCACGTGGTCAGTTTTCAGGCGGAGTCGACAGGCGGCTTCCACCGAGGGGCTCTCAACGCATCGACGAGCTGCTGCGAGTCGGCCTGGGCGTAGGTTCCGAGGGCTCCTCCTCCGCGGTGGCCTGCCGCCAGGACTCAGCCGTCTCTCGGTCGTAGTAGCGGATGAAGCCGCACCCCCAAGCGATGGCGGCATCGAGAGGGGACCCTCCCCAACGAGGCTCGCCACTGACAAGCAACCGCGATCCAACCGCATACGAATGGAACACCTCTCCAGTCACGTCACGCGTCCCGGCCATGGGCACACCCATGTCTACCGTGACGGTTGGTGCCGTACCGCCGGCAAACCACTCGCCAACGGCGAAGGTGACCCCCACAAGGTTCAGGTGACCCTTGCCGGAACGGTTGGAGCGGGCCGGGCCGATGTTGACCACGACACCGTCAAACGCGAACGCTCGACCGGCGACGGCCTCCGGGGTGTAGCTCTCCACACAGCTTGCCGCACCACCATCCGGCAACGACCCAGACATGCCACCCGTCGGGTTATCCAGGTCCGCCTTAGGAATGGTTGGCGATGGGAGTGTCACGAACGGACCTTTAGTAGGGTCGTTCATAGAGGGCGCGCCGTCGCCGGTGAGGTTCTGGGCAACAACGCCGCCGCTGAGCACCACGGCTAATGCTGCGCTAGCACCGAAGACAGCGGCACGACGCTTCCTGCGCTGTACGGACTTGCCCACTCGGACCAGATCATCTACCGGCGCGGGACCGACGGGTACCCGTTCCGCGAGCCGTTCGAGCATCCGATCAACGTCCTCGTCATTCATGCGTGGCTCCCCCGCGTAGGTCGGAAAGGTTGGCGTCGGCGGACAGTTGCGTCAGTGCGCGGGACAATCTGCTCTTCACGGTGCCGGGGGCGATGTTGAGCGCTTCGGCGATCTGCCGATCGTTGAGATGTGCGTAGTACCGGAGAACGACAGCCTCGCGGTTGGCCTGGCTCAGGCCCGCAAGCGCACGGCCCACCGCGTCTGCTGCGTCCACCCTGGTGGTGGCGTCTGCTTCGACCTGTTCGGGTACGACCGCAGCGGGCTTCTCCCCCCACCACCGTCTTCGACGACTGTCGTGATAGGCGTTCACGAGAATTCGGTACACATAGGCGTCCCGATCGTCGGCTTTCGCGACCTTGGCCCACGACACGTAGCAGCGCATGAGGGCCGTCTGGGCCAGGTCTTCGGCATCCTGGACGCTGCATCCCAGGAGAACGGCGGAACGAACGAGAGCAGGCCACCGCGCGCTCGCGTACGCAGAGAATTCCTCGTCTCGTTCCACACGTCCCCCAGTCGAATCCGGCCACCGCTACTAGGAAGACGGGTCACCGGAGCCCTTTGGGTCCACAGCAGGTTCCGTGGTTGTACCGGCAACTCCCGAACCTCCCCGAGAGAGCACGCAGGCCCCCGCAGCGCATGCCGCGGATCCGGACATGCCGCCGATCGTCCGCGCTGCAGCGCACCCCACGGGCACGCGCGAGATAGCCGGCCACCGCCGCCCGCAACGCGGGCAGTCCCGCCGGGTCGGGATAGTCGAACGTGCCGTGCGACGCCGTCGCCAGCACGCGGCGAACACTGCCGGCCCAGACCGTACACGGGAACGAACCGAGATCGGGAATCCCCGGCCGCGACTCGATCACCGACCCGGTCGCCGTCGCGGGCCGCGGCTTCTCGCGCGAGTCGGGCGGTTCGTGAGGTACGTCCGCGACCCGGGTGCCCGAGCCGGCGCCGACACCAGCACCCTTCCGCCACCAGGTGCGCGACGCCTGCACCATCAGGCCCCAGGACAGGCCCAGGTCGGTGGCTCCGGCTCCCGGGCAGGCGCGACCCGGCCGGCAACCGGCCGGTCCGAATGCTCTCCCGTAACGCGTTCTCCAGCGTTCGGCCCGGAAACCCGCACCCGGATCGAACTCCAGATACAGGTCGAGTGACTCCACCACCCGCCAAACGATCTCAACCGGCTGGCCACGGTGCGGGTGCGGCGACGACTCGTCGACCGCCTCGCCGAAGTCGACGTCGGGATCGTCGGCGGTGCCGCCGATGTTGTCAGCGCCGACGCCGAACATGAGCTGGTGGGCGGCGTGGGCGATCGCGGCGTCCTCGCCGTCGGCGACACGGATGGACAGGCGTTGCTGCCGGCCGGGAAATACCTAGGTGTGGCGACACCGGCCGGGAGATTCGGTGCTCATTGCGACGGCCGTGGCGGCGTAGCTTGGGCAGGCTGAGGTCGGCGGCGAGGGCGGATCCGCTGTACGGATGGTGTCTCCGGCGGCGTTGCGGGAGTCGGGTAGCGCGACGGCGTACCCGGCGAGCTGGCTGGGGTGGGTGGTGTCGGCGCGGGGCGCACGAGCAGCCCGCTGGCGCGAAGTCGGTCGAGGAGGTCCCGTTCGTCCGTGGTGGTGCCGGCGGCGGCGCGGACCAGGTGCCGAAGGCGGTGGCGGGGTACTTTGGTCGCGCTGCTGGCGACCGGTTTTGTCCCGCTCGGCGGGCTTGGGGTAGCGCTCGGGAGCGTCCGACCGCCGACGCGGTGCAGCACGTCGTGCTCTCGCGCCGGAAGGTCCCAGCACGGCTAGCTGACCGTCGTGGCTGTGGCCGCTGGCTCGGTGCTGCTGCCCGGAAGTAGCTTCGTCACCGTCCACGCCGACGCCAGTACCAGGGCCGATCCCCCAACCCGGGGACCGCCGTCAGCCGCGACAGTGCCATGTCAGCGAGCAAGCACACGGCCCACGAGAGCAGCAGTGCGGTCGACCAGCCCACGATCGAGCGGCCCACGCAAACGCCAGTACAAAAACGGGCGAGAGAGATCAGCCCAGCAGTGCGGCCGGGGCTGCACGCGCTCCGAATCGCGTTCCGCGTTCCAGGCACGTGATCAACAGGATTGGACCCACCACGAGGGGAAGCGCGGCTAACGTACCCGACCCCCGGGGACCCCAGCGCCGCCCCGCCAGCGATCAGCCCACCACGAGCGCCGGCGCAAGGAGCAGTTTCAGAAGGAGGATCGCTGCGAGGGGCCGGGCGCGTTGAAGGCGCCGTGTGCGGCATTGTCCTGGCATCGCTGCTCTTCGGCTGCGGTCCAGCCGAAGGTCGCCTCAAGGGCGGCGAACTCCTGTCCGAGGGTGGTGTCGGCGGTGGTGCGAGTATCGGTGCTGACCGTGACACGCAGTCCGGCGCGCAGCAGCCGGTCGGCTGGATGATCGGCGAGCGTCGGCACGGCACGGGTCAGGACGTTGCAGCGCGGACACGTCTCAAGCGTGATCTGGTCGCGGTGCAGACGGTCGAGCAGTGCTCGCTCAGCGGTGCTCCGCACGCCGTGGCCGATGCGGCGGGCGCCGAGGACGTCGAGGGCCTCCCAGACGCTGTCGGGCCCGGCGGCCTCGCCGGCATGCACGGTGACGGGAAGTCCGGCGGCGTGGGCGAGGTCGAACGCTTCGCTGTGTACGGCACCGGGGTACCGCTCGTCACCGGCGAGGTCGAGACCGGCGACGATGTCGCGGCGGCGCACGGCGGCGTCTGCGACGCTCATGCTCACCGCGGGGTGCTGGTGCCGCAGGCAGCACAGCAGCATGCCGGTGTGAACGCCGGTCGCGGCGGCACCCTGGGCGAGTCCATCGCCGACGGCGGCGATGGCGTCGTCGATGCTCAAACCGGCGCGGGTGTGCAACTGAGGGGCGAAGCGGACCTCGCCGTACACGACGTCGTCATGGTGCCAGTCCTCGACGAGTTCGGCCGCGACGCGCTGGAGCGCCTGCGGTGTCTGCAGGAGGTCGATCGCGATATCGACGTAGGGCAGGAAGGCGTGCAAGCTTCCGACGTCGGCCGGTGCCACGGCGAGCCGCCGTGGATGAGCGGGCAGCGCGCGGTCCTGCTCGACGGCGAGCGCGGTGAGGGTCTCCAGGCGTACGGACCCGTCGAGATGACAGTGCAGCTCGTAGCGTCGGGTTCGATTGGTGGCGCTCATGCGCATGCGTCCAGCAGCATCTGCTCGAACCCGTCGCTGTCGACACGTCGTACCAGGGTGAGATTGGCCGGGGCGGCGGTGCGGCGGCGATCGACCAGGATCTGCCCGCGGGTCTCGTCGCCGGTAGCGACGCGCACGTGCGCGGTCTCGGCCCGCCGGACGAGCGAGGGGTTCAGCGCGACGGCCATGGCGAGCGGATCTGGTAGGTCGTATCCGGGCAGGCCGGTCACTTCGGTGGCCCAGTGGTCGACCGATCGGTTCACCCGGTGGGCGAACCGGGCCAGGGGCGTGTCCAGATCGCACAGTCGACGCTGGCGGTCCGGGGTCATGACCGCGTCGTGCCGTGAAGCGTCCCAGCCGATCCAGGTGACCGTTTCGCAGGCTGCGGCGTCACAGACGATCGCGGCGGCCTCGGGGTCGGCCCACACGTTGAACTCGGCCGTGGCGGAGATGTTGCCGCAGGCGTCGGCGGCACCGGCCATGCAGTAGACGTGCCGGAATCGGTCGAGCAACTGCCGGTCACGGATCAGGGCGGCGGCGATGTTGGTCAGCGGCCCGAGTGCGACCAGCGTGAGTTCGGCACCGCGGTCGCGGGCCAATCTCAGCAGCGCGTCGACGGCGTGCTCGCGGGCCGGTGTGCCGGTCGGCTCGGGTAACGGCGCGCCGCCCATTCCGTCGGCGCCGTGCACGTGAACCGCGGTTTCCAGCGGACGTAGCAGCGGCCGTTCACAGCCGGGATGCACCGGCACGTTCCCGGCGCTGGCGAACTCCAGCGTCACCAGGGCGTTACGGCTGGCCCGGGGCAGCGGCACATTGCCTGCGACGGTGGTGACGGCCTCGATCCTCACGCCGGGCGTGCGGACGGCCAACAGCAACGCGACCGCGTCATCGGATGCGGTATCCGTGTCGATCACGAGCCGCAGGGGTCCGCGCATTGTGCAGCCTCCCCCACCACGCCGGGCCGTCATGTCAACGCAGTTCGCCGGTCGGGCAACACGTCGTCACATCACCGTTCTAAACGATTAGATCGCGGTGGTGTGGCACAGTCAAGAACAGCCTGCGAAGACGAAGGACGGCATAGTGCGAGCACCGACGATGCACGACGTGGCCACCCACGCGGGCACCTCGACGGCCGTGGTCAGCTACGTACTCAACGACGGGCCACGCCCGGTGGCCGCCGCCACCCGCGCGCGGGTGCTGGCCGCCGTCGCCGAGCTGGGCTACCGGCGAAACAACCTCGCGCGAGCGCTGCGAGCTCGCCGTACCAGCACCATCGGCCTCGTCGTACCCGACCTCGCCAAGCCGTTCTTCGCCGAGCTCACCCGCGCCGTCGAGGCGGCCGCCTTCGCCCGTGGACTCCACCTCCTCGTCGGGAGCGCCCACTTCACCAGCGAGCGCGAACACGACCAGCTCCGCGCGCTCCTGGACGCCCGCGTCGATGCAGTACTGCTTGTGGCATCCGACGACCCGCGACACGCGGTGGAGCAACTGCGCCAGGCCGAGATCCCCTATGTCCTGATGCACCGCCTCCACCCCGACGCCCCGGGTGTCGCCGGCGATGACACGGACGCCGGCAGCAAGGCCGCCGACCACCTTCTCGCCCACGGTCACCGCCACATAGCTGTCCTCGGCACCGACGCTGGCGACGACCCGGTCAGCCGCCGCGCCCGCGGCGCCCTCGCCACCCTGGCCCAGCACCACCATCCGGTACCCGGGCACCTGGTCGTCGACTGCCGCTTCCCGCTGCTGCGCGACGAGGCGTACCGGCACACACACGCGCTACTCACCGCACATCCGCAGGTGAGCGCCGTATGTGCCACGACCGACGAGCACGCCCTCGGTGCCATGCGCGCCGCAGGGGAAGCCGGCCGCCGCATCGGTGACGATCTCGCCCTGATCAGCATCGACGGCACCGAACTAGGTGCCTTCCTGGCCCCGGCTCTGACCACCGTCGCCGTACCCTTCGCCGACCTCGCGGCCAGCGCCGTCGACGCCGTACTGGGCCGGCCGGGCACCACTCCCGGCCCCCAGCTACACCGCCTCAACCTCACCGTACGCCGCAGCTGCGGCTGCCGTCCCTGACCGTGCGACTCAGCCCCGGACGGCACGGGCCGCACAGGGCCGCGCTCACGCCCATGGCGATCTGACCGGAAAATGAGCCGCTGAACTGTGATGTCTGTAGGTCGGGTCGTCAGGCCCACGGCATTCATGTCGAAACATAGGTCGCCAGCGCCGACTCGAATGGCCAACTGTAGTTACCGGCACTGCGCAACTGCCGCGGCCGGTCGCCCGGTTCGTCCCTGGTCATCAGCACCGAAGCAACCCGAAGCGCGACGTCGGACGGGTCGGGAACCAACCCAAGCCCAAGCGAGTAACAGCCGCACACGCGTCCCCGGTCGGAACCAGCGCTGATCTCGAACGACTTGGTCATTGCCCAGCCGAACTCCTCATCCCACAGCACATCGGCGGGTCCACCGGTAGTACTCGTGCCACGGCCACCGGTAGCAGTCGCGAACGTACAGACCGGACGCGCGCTTGGCATAACCGGTGGTGTACGGTCCGACCCCACCGAGGGGAGATTCGGTCGCCAAGTCCACCAACTTGTCAATCTCGACGTCCAGTATCCCTAGGTCACCAACGACCGCGCGGACATAGCCGACATGGTCGGCGCGGCGCTGTTCGGACACGACCGCAGCATACCGATGCGCCGTCCCGGACACCGGCCGGACGAGCCTCAACTCCAGCCCCGAACTGCCAGGCGAGACACCGTTTGGCGTCAGTCCTATGCACGGACTACAACGTCCCAAGATTGATCGACGTCGGCGGCCCGACCATCATTCTCAGGCCTGCGTGGCGTCCCGAAGAGACCGGGCGACTTGTTCTACCCCGGGGGTCGGCCCGGCCAAGTTCAAGCGGATGAGGGTCTTGTTCAACTTGGTCGAGGATCTTGTAAAACCGGTCAGCGATCGCGTCGGCGCTCCACGGCGCTCCACGGCGCTCCAGTGAACCTTTTCAACCTCCCCTTGCGGTCCGGCGGACCGCAAGGTCGCGGTGCGAGAGCGCCGCGCGGTCCAGGTTGAAAAAGGTTCAGTGATGCAGACGGCCGGTGCCTCGTGGTGGTTTCAGCGAGGTTGATCCGCTTCTCACCGAGTTCGGCTGGTTCACCGGCGAGAACATCGAGGCGTCGGGCGACTACCACCTGTAGCGCCACCGTGGATGGTGGGCCGGGACGACCCAGCCCACCATCCACGGTGGTCGCGCCGGCATCGACGGCGCTGTTGACATCCCCGAAACACTGACCATATTTTATGGAAACATCGGGTCTCTCGATGGTCCAAACGCCGGCTACCGCACGTCCGGACCCTGAAGGCCCGTGAAAGGCCCGATGAATCCGGCACGAAGGGAACGACCATGTTCGCATCATCCCGCCGCGACTTCCTCCGCCTCACCGGCGCGACCGGAGCCGGTCTCGCCCTGGCCGGAGCCAGCCCTGCGGCGCACGCCGCTCCGGCCCGGCCGGCCGAGCCGGCCCTGGTGCCCGAGGCCGACGCGACCACGCTCTGGTGGCGCACGCCGGCGCGGGAGGACCAGATCATCCGGGAGGGCCTGCCGATCGGCAACGGCCGCCTCGGCGCGCTGGTCTCCGGAGATCCGACCGACGACGCCCTCTATCTCACCGACGGCTCGTTCTGGACCGGTGGACGCAACGACACGTTGACCAGTGACGGGCAGCTTCCGTACGACGCGAACGGGTTCGGCAGCTTCGGGGTGCTCGCGCAGGTGCGGGTCGCGCTGACCGGGCAGGAGGCGTATGCGGACTATCGCCGCCAGCTGGACCTCAGCAACGGAGTGGTGTCGGCGAGCTACCAGGTTGGGGGGGCGCGCTACCGGCGGGAGGTCTACGCCAGCCACCCGGACGACGTGGTCGTGCTGCGACTCACCCAGACCGGCGGGGGCCGCCACTCCGGCACGGTGTCGCTCGTGGGCACGCACGGCGAGACCACGACCGCGAGTGGCGACCAGGCCGGCTTCGCGGGCACGCTCGTCAACGGGCTGGCGTACGGGGCGGCCGTCACCGTGGTCGGTACCGGGGGACGGGTCCGCGCCGAGGGCGGCAAGGTCGCCTTCGACGGCTGCCGGGAAGTGCTGGTGGTCGTCTGCGCAGGCACGAACTACTCCCCCGATGCGGCGAAGGACTTCCGCGACCCGGCGATCGATCCGCTCGCGCTCGCTCGTACAAAAGTCGCCGCCGCCACCCGGGTTTCCGGCGCACGGCTGCTCGCCACGCACGTGGCCGACTACCGCCGGCTGTACGACCGGATGACGATCGACCTCGGCACCTCGTCGGCGGTGCAGCGCGCGCTCGACTCCTGGTCGCGGATTGCCGTCCGGCACACCGACCCGACCACCGTGGACCCGGAACTCGAGGCGGCGTACGTGCAGTACGGCCGCTACCTCACGATCACCGGCTCGCGCGACGGGCTGCCGATGAACCTCCAAGGGCTGTGGATCCACAACAACACCCCGGACTGGTTCGCCGACTACCACACCGACATCAACGTGCAGATGAACTACTGGCTGGCCGACCCGGCAGGGCTCGGCGAGTGCGCGGACGCACTGGCCGACTACTGCGTGTCCCAGCTGCCGGTGTGGACCGACGTGACCGGGCGGCTGTTCAACCACCCGAGCAACCGCTTCCGCAACAGCAGCGGGAAGGTGGCCGGCTGGGCGGTAGCGTTCTCCACCAACATCTACGGAGGCAGCGGCTGGGCCTGGCACCCGTCCGGCAACGCGTGGCTGTGCAACTCGCTGTGGCGGCACTACGAGTACAGCCAGGACCGGGCGTACCTGGAGAAGATCTATCCAGTACTCAAGGGCGCCGCCGAGTTCTGGCAAGCGCGGCTGATCACGACCACGGTCGACGGGCGCGAGGTGCTGATCGATGACACGGCCTGGTCGCCGGAGCACGGACCGGACGCCAAGGGTACGACGTACGCCCAGGAACTGGCCTGGGACCTGTTCCAACAGACGCAGGTCGCGAGCGCCGTGCTCGGCCGGGACGTGGAGTTCGCGGCCGCGCTCAAGGACCTGCAGTCGCGGCTCTACCTGCCGCGGGTCAGCCCCAAGACCGGCTGGCTCGAGGAGTGGATGAGCCCCGACAATCTCGGTGAGACCACGCACCGGCACCTGTCGCCGCTGATCGGCTTCTACCCCGGCGACCGGATCGCCGCCGACACGAGTCCGGCGGAGCTGCTCGACGGCGTACGCAATCTGCTGCTGGCTCGGGGGATGGACAGTTACGGGTGGGCGTGCGCGTGGCGGTCGCTGTGCTGGTCGCGGCTCAAGGACGCGGAGCGGGCGTACCAGCTCTACCTCACGGTGCTGCGGCCGTCGATGAACAACGGCAACGGCACCGCGGCGAACCTCTTCGACATGTACAGCCAGGGCAGCTACACGATCTTCCAGATCGACGCCAACCTCGGCGGTGCCGCCGCAGCCCTGGAAATGCTGCTCTACTCCCGGCCCGGCGTGATCGAATTGCTGCCCGCGCTGCCCCGCGCCTGGGCCGCCCGCGGCTCGGTCACCGGCGTCGGAGCACGCGGCGGCTTCGAGGTCGACCTCACCTGGCGCGACGGGAAGGCGACCCGGGCAGTGATCCACAGCATCGGCGGCACCACGACCGAGGTCCGCGCGGGTACCTGGCGGCACCGCGTCACGCTACGGCCAGGCGAATCGGTGACGCTCACGCCGGGACGCTGACCACCCGAAGGACCGGGAGAAGGCACTGCCACCGATCGTCACGGAACCGACGGGGCGCCGGCGCTCCGCTGGTCCGTTGTGGGCGGCAGCCAGCAAAGGCAGAACGGGTGACCGGCGGGATCGGCATAGACCTGGGCGCCCCGACTCGCGGCGCGGTCGTCGGCCGCCTTCAACAGGCGCGCCCCCAGCGCGATCGCCTGCTCGTGCGCGGCGTCGAAGTCATCGACGTAGAGGTCGAGATGGACTTGCTGTGGAGTGCCGTCAGGCCAATCGGGCGGAACATGGTTCGGCGCGAGTTGGATGCCCAGCTGCCAGTCGCCGTCGACCCAGATGTTGCGCCAGCGGTCGCCCCCGTCCACGGCGCCGCCCAACATCCCGGCCCAGAACTTGCTTTCCGCATCAAGATCCGCGGCGTCGAAAACGATCATCCGATGCCTGATCTTCATGAAAGTCGCACCCTCCCGCCAGCCGTGCGGCCACCGACCCGTCCGAGTAGCCCGCTCGAACGGATCGACCAGCAGCTCAGCAGCAGCATAATCCGATAGGCGGCGCCCTCCTGGGGGCACCACGAAACGCGTATCCCGAACGCGGCTCGACGTGTCTACATCAACCGATGTCGCGGTCGACGGCCCCGGCCACCGCTGGCGACACTGGAACGAGGACGACCTTGCCGCCCTTGTCGCGGACTCGTAGGGCCCGGTGACCATGTTCCTCGCCGAGGGGCGCCGATGTTGGCGCCACAGGCTTCGAAGGCCCGCAGCCCGAGCCGCCGCGCATGGCGATCAGGGCGAAATCGTTCGGGTTGGCGGATAGGCGTGCGGTGGTGATCAGGGCTTCGAACTGGAGGTGGCCCAGGCCGAGGGTGGATGATTCGGGTGGTACCACGGGTCTGCGGAGGTAGTCGGCTGGTGAGTGCGGCAGGATGTCCTCGATGACGCAGACGCGGTAGAAGCCGATGACCACCCACAGTCGGCGGGAGTCGGCCGAGGGCTGGCGACGACGTACGTCCGGCAGCCAGCGCAGGTACCGCTCGATATCCACCCGGCCAACGGACAGCGGGTGCAGGTCCTGGTGACCGCACCAGGTCGGGAACACCCGCAGGTCGGACTCGGTGTGCAGCCGCGGGTCACCCCGGTGCCGACCGAGGTAGCCGGCTGCAGCGGCACGGAGAGCGAGACGATCGGAAGAGACGACACTGGCACCGAAACCGGGAAAGGCAGTCATACCTCACGGTGCGTCACCAGGCACCCTCAGCGCCAAGGCCCGCCGTGCGGCAGATCCGGATGCCAAGATCACTCGCTCGGACATCATCGACATGCCGCCGAACGCCGCGGGTGACCGAGGACAGAAGCGGATACCGCGGTGCGCGATCAAAGATCCGTTCGCTGTTCGAGCACGACTCGATTGCCGGCCTCGCCAGAGCAGAGACCACGTGCGCCGGCCGTGCCGGAAGAGCCCGCAGACTGACTCCGTCGCGGTGAACAGTCCAGTGGCATCCAGGCCGTAGGCGTGCAGCCGCACCGCACTACCGCCGAGCAGACGCGGTACCCGTCAACGGATGTGTTCCCTGGTCCACCTGAATGCTGCGGCCGTGTGGGTTGCACCTTCACGGAGGTAGAAGCGATGTGCCTCGGTTCGCGCAACGCCGGACTCCAAGAAGACGTAGTCGGCACCCTGCTCGTGCGCCCACGCCCTGGCGGTCGTCAGCAGGCTAGCGCCGACGCCTCGGGAGCGCCATTCGAAGTGCACAGCAAGATCTTCGATCGAAGCCCGACGCCCGAAGCGCACCGACAGGATGTCCAGGTAGACGCTGGCCACGCCGACCAACTGATCCTGGTCCGAGCGGGCTTCGAACAGTGCAACGTTCTTGTCGGCGAGAACCTGTACGGTGCGCTCGACGGCGCGGTCCCGGTCCCAATCCGGGGGACGGCTGCCGGGTGGGTCGAAGAGCCACTCCAGCCCCCGCACGAATTCGGCCTCGGCACCTTGCCGTAACCGTCGAATCTGGATGTTCATCAAGCCCCCATCAGCTGCCTCGGCGATGGCTGCGCGCTCTCGGAGTCGGAGGGAACCGTTGTCGGACCATATCGCGACACCACCGAAATCCTGATCATCGATGCCTTGGCTACGAGCGCGGGGAGCGGTCCCACCTGGCCGGAAGTTCGGACCCCGCCCCTCACCAACGGGTTTGTGTGGGCGTGACTTCGGGGCCCAGCTGCGACTGGACTTGAACTCGTGCAGGTGTCGAGCATGGGAGGTGCATTCGCCGCCGTCATCGATGCTCGTGCGTCCACTGTAACGAGAGCTCGTACGGCGTCACGCGTCGCCTGATTCGTAATGCGGTTGCTCGTCGGCGGCGTGCGGATCGCGTGGGCTGAAGTCGACGTGTGGTGGATATTGCTCCAGTGTCGGCTCGGCGGCCGGCCGGGGTGTGGGATCGGATCCTGCTTTGCGGACGTCCGCCAGCAGCTTGGCGATCACCGCTTCGGTCACCCAGGCGTCGCCGGTACGGTCGGCGGCACCCAGCCAATCACCGACGTCCCACATCGCCCGGCAGGCAGCCAGTACGGGGAAGCCGGCCACCTCGCTCTGGCTCAGCGGACGGACCTGCTGGTAGCCGGCGAGGACCGCTGCCCAGCGTTCGCGATCCTCCTCCGGCGAGCCGGGCCCGCGATAGAGAGTGACCAGGTCGTACGCGCGTAACCCGAACCCGCAGTGGTCAAAGTCGAACGTGACGAACCATCCGTCGCCGTCGATGTGGGTGTTGCCCCGGTGCAGGTCTGCATGGATGATTCCGTATGCGCCGCCGATCGCTCGGAGCCGCTGGATCTCGCCGGTCAGTCGCTCGCCGAGCTTGCCGAGTTCGGCGAGGTCCGCCGCGGCCCGGGCCGAGCCGGCATAGGGTGCCAGGCTGGCCAGCGGCCGTTCGACGAGGATGCGCTCGTCGAGGTGGTAGCGGTCGTGGCTGGTGAGGAAGGCGTCCATCTCCAGGTGCATCCGGGCGATGCCGGAGCCGAACTCGCGCCATTGCTCGGCGGTCAGCGTGCCTTCGTACAAGGGCGTGCCAGGCGCGTGGGTGAACAGGGCGAAGCATCGTTCGCCTTCGGGCGCCATCAGCCGGCCGAGCCGGTCGCCGAGGGTCCGCTGGTACGGGCGGATGACGCCCAGCCCGGCCACGGCCAGGTGCTCAAGCAGGTCGAGCTCGAAGCGGAGGTCGGATTCCGAACGGATCCAATACTTTTCTCGGTTGTAGACCCGCAGCACGCGGCGACCGCCCTCGACGTCCGTGACGAGGTAGGTGTCGTTGAAGCCACGGTTCAGCAAGCTCACCTTGACGGGCGCTGCGATGGCGTACTCCCGCTCCACGAGCTGGGCGAGGTCCTCGGCGTGGAGAAGCGAGTGGGTCACGCGCATGTCGAGTGAGCCTATTAGGGGACCAGGTGGCCCGCCAGGGAAACCGGCGGTGGTAGCCGGGCGGGGTGGCGCAGTATGTGTGGGTGCATCCTCGGCATCCCGATTCCGGCGGTGGCGGCGAGGTGCTTGAGCCGGCGGGTCGCCACGTGCCGGTCCATCCGGGCTCCGCGGGTTGCGCAGGATCGGACCGTCGAAGCGGCCGTCGACCCCACGGTCCCGTCCTGGCCACTGTTGGTCGCAGTGGAACGAGGACGACCCGAAAGGGCGCTGCCGGCTCGCCGGGGCGGCAGCGCCCTACGGATACGAGGTGATGGATTCCTGTCTCGGATGCCCCTCACTCCGTCGGAATCAGCCCTGATCCTGCGGGTGCGGTGGGGGGCGCCGTGGTCGACTGCCAGGTTCCGCTCGTCACGGGGTTTCGAGCAGTTGGTCGCCCGAGTGTCGCCGGAAGAGTCCTGTCATCCACGCGACGCCGGATAGTCGGTCATCGGATGTTGTCCGGGCGCTTTCATTCGATGCGTAGGGCGTCGGGTCGGGTCACGGCTCGGACGAATGGCAGCGTGGCGGCGGTGGCGAGTAGGCAGGCGACCAGCGTGGTGGCGCCGATGGCAGCGTATCCGTCCCACGGTAACGGCGGCGGGGCGACCCCGGTCGATGCGCTGAGTCCGACGAGCAGCCAGGAACTGGCGGCGGTGACGAGCACGGCGAAGCCGATGGTGAGCGCCAGGGGAAGCGCCGCGTACAGCAGGGCGCTGTACCGCAGCACCCGGGCGGGAGTTCCCATCGCGGTCAGTGCCGAGTGTGCCCGGTGCCGCTCGCGGATGCCGTCGGCGGTGGTGACGGCGAGCGAGAGGCCGCCAGCCAGTACGACGGCGATGGTCATGAGGAGCGCCGCGCGGGTGTAGCCGTCTGAGGACGACCGGGCCAGCACGACGGCTTCCTCGGCGGTCAGCGGTGGGAAGGGGGTCTGCTGTGCGCCGAGGCGCGCCCGGACCGCCTCTAACGTCTCGGCCCGGCCGTCGGTGGCGACCAGTAGGTTCGGGAACCATTTGTCGGGCAGGTCGGCGGGGAGCATCGTGGGTGGGACGAGCAGGTCACCTGCGAGCAGCAGCCCGTCGGTGCGGTTGGTGAACTCGTCGGGCAGGGTGACTTCGGGAAGCTCCGCCGGTACGTCGAGGATCGGGCCGGCCGGTGGACGGTCTGGCTCGATCACCGGTTGAAGCCGACCCGCCGCCGTGATGGTCGACGAGGGGAAGTAGCTTCCGGTGAGGTAGTGCAGGGTGTTCGGACGGCAGTCGGGCAGTGACGCTCGCAGGATCCGTCCCAGGTCGTCGCAGTCGGCGATCACAGCTCGGACGTTCTGCTCACCGATCCGGGCGGTTCCGTCGCTGCAACAGTCTGTCGGTCGTACGCCGGGCGGCAGTAGGTCCAGGTGGCGGACCGCGGCGACCTGGGCGACACCGTCCACCGCGCGCAGTGTCTCAACGACCGGCTCCACCCGGGCGTCGGCGGCGAGGGTCACCACGACGGTGTGCGGGCGCAGGGCACCGGCCAGGCCGTCGTCGCCGTCGACGTCGATCTGGTCGAGGACGGGCAGCAGCGCCACCACCCAGCCGAGCAGGACGACCACCAGAGCGGTCCCGGTAACCGCCCGGGCGGCGCCGGCCGGATCGGCGATCAGTCGACGCCCGGCGAGTTGGCTGGCCAGGCCGGGTCCCCAACGCGCCACCGCCAGGCCAGTCACTCGGGCCAGCGCGGCGGCGCCAACCGCCAGGCCGACCAGACACATCACCGCCCCGCCCAGCAGCAGCGCACGACCGTGCCAGGCACCCGCGAGCACGGCCCGGCGGTCGGCGTAGGCGCCAACCAGCATGGCGAGACCGAGGCCGAGCGGGAGCAGCCGGAAAGCGCCGGCGCGGGCCGGCTTGGCCTGCCGCCGTACGCCGAGCGGGGACGCCACCGCGCGGCGGAGCGCGAGACTACCGGTGAGGGCGGCCAGCGCCGGCACTCCGACCAGTACGGCCATCGCCACCGCTGGTGGCGGTGCCACGTCCTGCGGATAGAGGCCGTCCGGAATCGGCAGTAACGCCGCCACCGGGGCGCGGAGCAGGAAGAACAGTCCGGTACCCGCCAGCACGCCGAGCGCTCCAACGACCGCAGCCTCCACCGCGCCGAGCATCCGCAGTTGGCCTGCGGTGGCGCCGACCAGACGCATGGCGGAGGCTCGCCGTTCCCGGCTGGCCTGGGAGAGCCGGACCGAGGTGCCGATCAGGACCAGCAGCGGCACCACCAGGCCCACACCCGCCAGGGCGACCACCACCAGCAGGGTGCCCGTGGCGTTCGCCTCCTGCCCCATCCCGGTCCCGTCGACGTGCACACCCTGGGATGCGAACAGCGACCCTTTTGCGGGGCGTTCGAACGCCGTTGACAGGCCGGATTCGATGCCCGGTGGGCCGACGAGGCCACCGGGCGGTGGGCCCGCGACGGCGTACATCTCCTCCGGGCCGACCAGACCCGCCGGGGTCACCGTACCCACCATCCGTTCGGGCAGGCGTGGCGCGAGTTCCGCGCCGTGTGTGCCGGCCAACACCGCCGCCAGCGCGGGCGACACGAACATCTCCCCGGCCTGCGGGGTTCTCGGCACGCCCAGCGGTGGGGCGACCGCCGGGCCGACGACCTCGACCCGGAGCACCCGGATCTCACGCCCGCGCCAGAACCCGACCGACAGTGCCGCCCGTACTCCCTCGGTGCGGGTCCCGGCGTCGGCGGTGGGCACGACCGCCCGGGCCGCGTTCTTGCCGATCCGCTCCACCACGGCGGGCAGTACACCCCCGACCGCGAGCAGCAGGACCACTCCCGCCGCCACCCCACCGACCATCATGAGCAGTCGGATCCGTCCCTCGCGCCCGCCGGTAAAGGTGAGCCGGAGTCCAAGCGCCAGTCCCCACCCGGTCACGCCGACACCTCCGTTGGCGCCGTCGCGCCGTCCCGCAACACGACTTCCCGATCCGCGTACGCCGCGACCCGGGGGTCATGCGTCACCAGCACCACCGCCGTGCCCTGCTCCCGGGCCGTGCCCACCAACTCGTCCATGACGAGTTCACCGTTGAAGCTGTCGAGCGCACCGGTCGGCTCGTCCGCGAACACCACCCGTGGCCCGGTAACCAGCGCCCGGGCCACCGCCACCCGCTGCCCTTGGCCGCCGGACATCGCGCCGGGCTGTTTGCCGGCCACGTCAGCAACGCCGAGCCGGTGCAGCCACTCCCGGGCCCGTGCCTCGGCCACCCGCCGCCGTACCCCGGCCAGCCGTAGCGGGAAGGCGATGTTCTCCAATGCCGTCAGGTCCGGCACCAGCGACCCGAACTGGAAAACGAAACCGAAGTCGGTGCGCCGCAGGCGGCTGCGCCGGTCGTCGGACTGGTCGTCGAGGCGTACACCGTCGTACCACACCGTGCCGCTGTCCGGCCGGAGGATGCCGGCCAGGCAGTGCAGCAGGGTGGACTTGCCCGAACCCGAGGGGCCGACCAGCGCGACCAGCTCACCAGGGCCGATCTCCACGGAGACTCCGGCCAGTGCCTGGGTAGCCCCGAAGGCGAGTCGGAGGTCGACGGTCCGCAGCAGGGAGCCGCTCATCGCACCTCCCGAGCCAGGTGGTCCAGCCGGGCCGCGGTGTGGTCGATCCACCGCAGGTCGGCTTCGAGGTGGAAGAGAGTGAAGTCGCAGGCGACGGCTACGGCGGTGCTGCCACCCCGTTTGCGTGCCGTCACCTCCCGCATCGTCTGGCGGTGTGCCGCGCGCTGCGCGTCGAGCACCTGCAGGGCGGGCCGCCCGGACCGCAGCGCGATCATCACCTTGACGTAGACCACCGACTGCAGGTAGGCCGAGATCCCCTCCGGCTCGGCCAGCCACCGCTCCAGGTGCGTCACCCCGTCCGGGGTCAGCGCGTACGTCGTCCGGTCCGGACCACCTACCCGCTCGACGGCCACCGCCTCGATCTCGCCGTCCCGGGACAGACGGGCGAGGGTGGCGTACACCTGGGGTGGTTTCACCGGCCGATTCCAGCCGAACTGCGCGTCGTATTCGCGCCGGAGGTCGTAGCCGTGTCGGGGTACGGGCTCCAACAGCCCGAGCAAGGTTTCCGGAAGCGCCATGCGTGGCACTAGACACTGCGTTACTAGTTTTTGTCAAGGACCGGACCGGGGCGCCGCGCCGGACAACGGCGGGAGAGTTCCGAACTATCCAGTCGCCGACCCCCTCCGATCGACGGTTTGAGCCACTTGAGCAGAGCAACGTTCAGGTCGTGTCCGGGCCGCAACTGACGCCACCCCGACTACCTCCTCGCCGCCTACATGGCCGCCGGAACGTAGCGACCACGACGAGCGGACCTGCCGATGAGCGTGCCCTGGACCGTCCGATGAGCAGGCGGAATGACTCCCCTTCAGCTCAGCCCGTAGGAGGCCGTGGCGCGTGGATGCCACTGCTGGATCAGGGCATGCGGTGCAGCAGGTCGTTGGTCGTCGGGGGATGAACTCGGCCATGGCGAGCCGCTGGCGTCCGGGCGGATCTCACCACTTTTTCTGGCCGTAGCCGTCGAATCCACTGGTCGCCGGTCATGCGTGCCGGCTCTTGCCGGCGATCATGTCGACAAGGGTGTCGGTGAGGTCTTCGGCGGAGACGCCACCCCATTTGGGATCGGTGAGCTGGCCGCTGGCCTCCAGGCCGGCGATCCCGTTCGCGCTGCTGATGAGCAGGGCTGCGTATCGGCGGGCGTCCTGCTCGCCGACCAGGTCGGCGACGACGGCGAGGAACTCGGTCTGGCTGCGCTGGGCGGCCCGGGCGAGTGCCATGGGGTCGCCGGGTGGGTTGCTGAACATGAGCTTGTAGAGGTGTGGCTGCGAGCGGCCGATGTCGATGAGTGCGATGAGGCCGCCGCGCAGTTTGTCGGCGGGCGACAGGCCCGGATCCGCGCGAAGGGCTTGCATACGGTCTCCGAGCCTGTCCCAGGACTGGGTCCCGACGGCGATCAGCAGGCTTTCCTTGTCGGGAAAGTGCCGGTAGGGCGCTCCCCGAGTCACTCCGGCGCGTGCTCCCACCGCGCGCAACGTCACGGCGTCGAGGCCACCGGAATCGAGCAGGTCAGCGGCCGCGTCGAGCAGGGCGCGGCGCGTGGCGGCGGCTGATTCGGCGCGGCTGGTCACGCGGACGATCCTAGCGCGCTTGTGATGACTAAGTCACTTGACCCAGTTGACAACGTCATCTCACCATCGCACACTGGAAAGATGACAACGTCATCTGAAACTCAAGAACTCGTGGTCGTGACCGGAGCGTCAACCGGCTTGGGCGCGGCCACCGCGCGGGAACTGGCCCGCCGCGGCTTCCACGTCCTCGCCGGCGTACGGCGCGACAGCGACGGTAAGCCCCTGCGCGCCGCGGGCGTCGAGCCGGTGATCCTCGACATCGCCAACCCGGACCACATCGCCGCGCTCGCCGCATCGGTCGAGCGGGACCCGCGGCCGCTGCGGGCGGTGGTCAACAACGCCGGCATCCCCGGCGCCGGCCCGGTCGAAGTGACGCCGCTCAGCGAATGGCGGCGCATCTTCGAGGTGAATCTCTTCGGCCACGTCGCCGTCACCCAGGCCCTGCTTCCCGCGCTGGCACGCAGCAAGGGCCACGTCGTCAACATCAGCTCGATGCTCGGCAAGCTCTCCATGGCCGGCTACGGACCGTACGCCAGCAGCAAGTTCGCGATGGAAGCAATGAGTGACGCGCTGCGCAACGAGCTGGCCCCGCACGGTGTGCAGGTGGTGGTGGTCGAGCCGGGCGGCGTCAAGACCAAGATGGCCGGCCACGGAACCGCCGGCTTGAGTGAGCTCGGTGCCCGGATGACGCCGGAGCAGAACGGGCGCTACGGCGACCTGATGCAGGCGCTGCCCTCCCACATCGCCGCGTTCACCAGAGCCGGTGTGACCGCAGGCGTCGCGGCGAAGACGATCGCCAAGGCGGTGACCGACCGCAGGCCCCGTACCCGGTACACCATCGGCGCGACGGCCACCTTCCTCATCGGTGTCTCCCGCTTCCTGCCCGACCGGATGCTCGACCGGATGACGACCTCCGACCTGCGCAAGCACTACCCGGCCGAGACCCGCGGCCGCACGACCACGACACGTACCGCCTGACCGACACCCCCCGGCTGAGAGAAATCGAGAGGACAACAATGTCGACCACCAGGACCGCCCCACGCTCAAGCGGCTCGGACTCGAGCTGGGCGGCAAGACCCCGCTGATCGTCTTCGACGACGCCGACCTGGACATCGTGGTCCCCACGCTCGTGATGAGCAGCATCCTGATGAACGGCGAGTTCTGCTGCACCGGTTCCCGGGTCCTTGCCCAGCGCGGCATTGCCGACGAACTACGCACCCGGCTCGCGGCAGCACTGGAAGGGGTCAAGGTGGGCCCCGCACTCGACCCCACCAGTCAGATGGGCCCGCTGATCGACAAGGTCAGCGTCGCCAGGGTCGACCGCATCGTCGAAGAGGCAGCCGACTACGCCAAGGTCATCGTCCGAGGTGGCCCGGTCACCGACCCCGACCTGGCCGGTGGCGCATTCTTCCGGCCCGCCCTGATCGAAGTCGACCAGGTCGACGTCCCCATCGTCCAGCAGGAAGTGTTCGGCCCGGTCCAGACCTTCGAAATTTTCGACGACGAGACCGACGCGATCCAGCGAGCGAACGCCACCGAGTTCGGCTTGGCCGCCTCCGTGTTCACCCTCAACGACTTGCGGGCCCGCCGCGTCGCACGCGACCTGCGCTTCGGTGGCATCTGGTTCAACACCTGGGGCACGATGTCCGAACACTTCGAGCAGGGCGGCATGAAGCAGAGCGGCTACGGCACGCTGTGCGGGCCGTCCGCCACGAGCGAGTTCCAGCACTTCAAGACCTACGGCAGCATGGCCCCACAGCCGGCCTAAGAACCCGGCCCAGCGCCGACCTCGGGGCTGACGCTGGGCCCGCCACCGCCGGGACGCAGCACGCCGATCCCACCGCGCTCACTCGTCCGCGACGAGCGGAAGATCACCGCAGGGATTTGCTTCGGTGAGCGCATCTGCCGCCGTCCGTGCGCGTCAGCCAGCCGGGAGCCGTCACGCCCCGTGGCCGGCTTCCCACGCCGACTGATACCCGGAACTGCCAATGAGCGCGCGCCCGATCTATCTTGGATTCGGAGGCGTCGCCGGCTGCCAAGTACGGGTGCGCCGGCTGCGTCACAGGGCGATCGGGCGGTAGGCCAGCGCGGCGTCAACGATCTCCTCCGCCGTCGCGTCCCGCAACTCGGGCGGCGGGTGAAAGATGAGGCCGCTCGCGCCCGGCATCACGGTGTTGCGCTCGAACGCCTCGATGTACCAGTCGTCGGTCGGGTCGGCAAGGATGCGACGCACGATCTCGACCAGTTCGTCTCGGGTGACGTCGGGGAGTCGGACTGGCGGCGGCGCGCACGCCCACTCGACCAGCTGTTCACGGTCGGGCGCTCCGCAGTGATAGTTGAAGTCGTCGAGCCCGAAGGTGTGACCGGTCGTCTCTTTGAGCGTCTCGATTGCGGTAGTGGCGTCCTTACCGCGGTCGACGAGCTCCTCGATCTGCAGTATCGCCTCCCTGATCGCGACTCGCCGCTCGGGCGTAACCGGCCGGCGTCGCAGCGCATCGCGCAACTCCACTCCGTGGACCCTACCGGTACCCGGCACGGGCTGGGCCGAGTGGCCAGGACCCGTTCCGAACCGGACGGACCAAGAATCCCGAAATCGGATGCACGGATTGCCGCGATGCGCGCGCGTCCGGCAAGCCCGGTGACTGTCCATAGAGAACTGGACATGACGGTCCATACCTGACCCATGTTGATGGCCCCGTAGGGCCAGCCGGTGGTCCCAGGCGGCGGCCCGGTCGGCCGGCGCTCTGTTTGTGGCACCAAGGAGGTGGTCGCCAACACGTGCTTCGGGAATGTCGCGAGGTTCGATCTGCCGTCCCGTCAACTAGTAGGAGGTATCGCACTTGAAACCGAGACAAGGACCCGGCCGGAGTCGCGGACGACTGGTGTCCGCCGTGGTTTCCGCGCCTTTCGCGACCATCCGGGAGCACACATGGTAACCCGCCGACTACTTTCCGCCGTGATCAGACCGGTGCTGGTCGCGCTGATGGCCGCCACCGGCTTGGTGGCGTCCGGCTCCGCCGCCACGGCGGCCGAGCCGGTGGGCACTGACGAGATCCTGTTTAGCCGCGGAGAGGCGGGATATTTCTGCTACCGCCTCCCCACGCTGGTGAAGGCCACCAACGGTGACCTGCTGGCGATCGTCGAGGGGCGGGAGCGTAGCTGCAACGACGACGCCGACATCGACCTCGTGCTGAAGCGGTCCACCGACGGCGGCATCACGTGGGGGCCGGTGCAATTGATCGCGGAGGCCGGCGGGGACACCCTCGGCAACCCGGTACCGGTCGTGGACGAACGCACCGGCCGCATCGTGATCCTGGCCAACCGCAACGCCTACGGTGCCTGCCCTCCCTGCGACCGGGACGTGTACCTGCTGACCAGCGACGACAACGGGGCGACGTGGACCGCCCCGCGAGAACAGCCGCACCTCAAGCGGCCGGAGTGGGACCGGTTCATCGCCAACGGGCCGGTGCACGGCATCCAGCTCACACGCGGCCCGCACGCCGGCCGGCTGATCGTCAGCTCCATGCACGAGATGAGCAACGGCGACCAGCTGCCGGTCTTCGGCGCCCACCTGTACTACAGCGACGACGGTGGCGACACCTGGCAGATCGGTGCCACCATCGCCGACTTCGAGGGACGGGCCAAACCCACCGAGACGACGGTGGTCGAGCTGACCGACGGCCGGCTCTACGTCAGCGCCCGCGAGGTCGCCGCCGCGTCGGACGGGGTGCGGGCGTACGCCTACTCCAGCGACGGCGGCGAGAGCTTCGACGGCTACTTCCAGACGCTGCCGACATTTTCCACGGTGCAGGTGCAGGCGTCGCTGCTGCGGCTGACCGCCACCGACGAAGGTGACGCCCGTAACCGCATCATGATCTCCACGGTCGCGCATCCGGGCGCCCGCGAGGTCATGGCGATCCGGTCGTCGTTCGACGAGGCACAGACGTGGCAGACCACGGACCAGGGCAAGGTCTTTTGGTGGGGACCGACGGCCTACTCCGACATGATCGAGATCGGCACCGACGCCACCCACGGGATCATGGCGGGGCTGCTCTACGAGGCCGGTGCCACCAGCCCGTACGAGACCATCCGCTGGGCCCGATTCAACGAGGCGTACCTGGCGACCCCGAACGGCAAACCGGCGGGCTTCCCACCACCACCGGTGCCTGGCCCGACGACCCCGGACAAGTCACCGCGGTACGACAACACCGCGTACGTGCGGGGCGACGCGACGCTGACCCGCGGCCGGTACGGCAAGGGCCTGGCGCTGGACAAGGTCGACGACGGCGTCGAGGTGCCGTACACGCCCGCCGTGGACGTCGAGGACAGCGACTTCACCGCCATGACGTGGTTCCGGTACGCCGCGACCACCGGCTCGCACTCCATCCTGTGGGCGTACCGGATGAATTCGGCGCCGCAGATATGGCTGCGGGCCGAACCGGCGAGCAACCGCATCCGTGCGTTCCTCGGTACCGGCCTGGGCACCGCCGTGACGCTGGCGTCGCCGGCGGCATACAACGACGGGGCGTGGCACCACATCGCGCTACAGCGGCTCGACCGCCAGCTCACGATGTACGTCGACGGCGTCCCGGTCGCGACGGGCACCACGCCGCCCGGCTCGGTCACAAACGGCCGCGAGTTCGGCATCCACGGCCTCTCCGTCGGCCAGCGGCTCGACGGCGCCGACCGGTTCCTCGGCACGCTCGACGAGTTCCGGTTGTACGGCCGCGCGTTGACGGCCGAGGAGCTTTTCGAGATCCGTACCCACAATGTCCCAATCGCCGGCCAGATGCGGCTGCGGTTGCCGTTCGAAACGATCGATGCGAGGTGACGTGATGACACATCGATCACCGTCCGTCCTGACAATCGCCGGAGTGGCGGCCAGCCTCCTGAGCAACCCGTAGTAGTAGCAGTCTCGGTGCCCCGCCAGGACGCCCGCCTGGCGGGGCACCTGCCCCTCGGGCCGCCGGTCCGGAACCGCCGGACCGGCGGCAGAGCGCCGGCGACGTCACGTGCCCACACTTCAATGAACCTTTTCCAACCTCCCCTTGCGGTCCGGCGGACCGCAAGGTCGGACGCGGTGCGTGAGCGCCGCGCGGTCCAGGTTGAAGAGGTTCAATGACCATCGGCCGCACCAGGGGCCCGGGCAGGTGCCACCCAACCGCGAGCGGCGGTTGCCTGATGCTGCGTACCTGGATCCGCCCGGGACGCCGTGACGGGCGGCCGCTCGGGACGGCTACGGACGCGGCTTGATCGGGTCGGCGTGCGCAGTGGCCGCGGCCGGGCTCCCCTACGCCGCCCGCTTCTTCACGCCGACGGTGCGGCCGGAGGCTGAGCCGGCTGGGACACCCGCTGCGTCAGCACGACGATCCCGCTCACCGCGGTGGCCAGCATCGCCACCACCCCGAACGGCACGGCCAGCATGAAAGGCCACGGCCGACCGAGCGTCCGCACCAGAATCTCCCCAGCCACGGGTCCGAGACCCAACCCCAGCACCACCGCGCCGGCGACGAGTGACGTCACCCACACGTGCCGTGCCCCCACCTGCGCGACCAGCACGGCCGTGACGCCCCAGGCCAGACCAGCCCCGAGCCCGGTCACCGCCCGGCCGACCAGCAGCAGGCTGATCCCCGGGGACAGCGCGGTCAGCAACGATCCGGGCACCAGCAGCGCGATCGCGGGCAACGTGACAGCAGTCGGCCACCATCGGCCGACCAGAGCGCCGACCGGAACCGCCAGTGCCGCCGACAGCAGGTAGGCGCCGAAGATCCAGAGGAGCCCCAAGCTCGGCATACCCAGGCTCCGCTGGATCGAGGCCCATTCCAGCCCGACGGTGATGGTGAGCAGGTAGGCACCCAGCGACGCGGCGAGTGCCGGCCCGATCAGCAGCCAGACCGGGTGGACGCCGGGGCGTGGGCCGTACGGGGGAACCTGGTTGGCGGTGCCGAGGGAGGGCGGGGTCACCCCGGGGATTGTACGGGCGCGGGGCTCTGCGGCAGGTGACGGACGGACGCCTGCTCATGCCAGGTCCCCCATGGAACGTCGAACCGCATCAGCTCCGGGGTCTGGGAGCGAATGGACGCACTTGCTCGTGCGTCCCTGCAGCGCCCGCCCGCCCCTTCCTGGGACGCCAGCAGCGCCGAACAGCCAAGGAAGGAAAATTCATCAGACCCTCCAACTGCCCTCGGCGAGCTGGAATACGCGAGGATCCAACCCGTGCCGCGAAAGATCGGCTTGTAGCGACGCTGGGCGGATGGGCCGGAACGGCGCGACCGTCAGCTATCGGAGGCTGGCCGACGACGCAATGGCCGGCCAGCCGGTCGTGTTGCGAATACGAGTGCGCCGGTTCTTCTGCGGCACCGCCAGGACTGGCCAGTGGGGTGGTTCGATGAGCCGGTCGATGGCGCGGCGGTACAACCACGCCCACCGGACGTCGTCGTATCGTACGGCTTTGGAGCGCATCGGGTTGACGCTGGCTGACAGGGCAGGTTCGCGCCTGACGGTCCGACTGGGGTTTCAACAGGCCAGACGCCTTGGTGGAGTTGGTGCACGCCCTGCCTGATTCTGAGGTATGAGACAGCCGCGGTGCTCGGGGTCGATGATGTCGCGATCAGGCGCGGGATCGAGCACACCGACCGACCCCGCGTGGGCTGGCCTGGGCGTACCCGTCGATGGTCGCGGCCGGGCTGATCGCGTCGCCGCCGGCTCGTGGGCTGCGGTAATGCTCACCGCGACGCGCGGGCCGGGCGCTGCGCTCGGCGTGGCCGCGGCTGTCGCGGCCGGGTCCGCCGCCTGAACCGTGGCCCGCCGCGCCCCGTTGACCCGGTGTCATTCACGGTGGCTAGGGACATTGCCTACAATCGCTCCCTAACGGCCGCCCCATCGAAGAGGATCCTTGATGACCGATCCCAAAATCGACGTAACCCGGCCGAGTAGTGCGCGGGTGTGGAACTACCTCCTGGAGGGCAAGGACAACTTCGCCGTCGACCGGGACTTGGGCGAGGCGCTCCGCTCGGCGCACCCGGGGATCGTGGCGGTCGCCCAGGCGCAGCGGAGGTTCCTCATCCAGGCGGTCACGCTGCTCGCCGGTGAGGTGGGCATCCGGCAGTTCCTCGACATCGGTACCGGTCTCCCGACGGCCGACAACACTCACGAGGTCGCGCAGCGAGTGGCACCCGAGTCACGGATCGTATATGTCGACAACGATCCGCTCGTGCTGGTGCACGCCCGCGCGCTGCTGACCAGTTCACCCGAGGGAGAGACCGCATATGTGGACTCCAACGTGGAGGATCCGGAGCGGATCCTGAGCGAGGCCGCCCAGACGCTCGACTTCAGCAGGCCCGTGGCCCTGACCATGATTGGCATCCTGGGCAACGTCGCCGACTACGCCGAGGCCCGCTCGATCGTCCAGCGGCTGCTCGCCGCCATGCCATCGGGCAGCTACCTGGCGGTGAGCGACGGAACGAGCACCAGCGTGCAGAGCGTGGAAAGCCAGCGAATCGCCAACCAGAGCGGCCACCCGTACAACCTGCGTACTCCGGAGGAGATCGGCGGCTACTTCGAGGGCCTGGAACTGCTTGACCCCGGCGTGGTGTCGACCTCGCTGTGGCGGCCAGAGCCGGGAACAGAACCGGCCGCCCTCGACGTGTACTGCGCGGTGGGCCGCAAGCCTTAAAAGATCTTTCGGTATTTGGGTTACGGTTAGCGGCGTAGGCCGGTGTGTGGTCCAGGAAGTTGAAACACAGCTGGCATCCGCCGCCGATGCGGTGCAGGCCGGTGTTTACGGCGGCGTCTGCGTTGTCGAGGAGGCGGCGCGCGAACGGGTAAATCGCCTGTTCAGGCTCGCGTCTCGCCTGGATCGAGCATGCATCCTCCTCAGCGTCATCCATTTGGTTCGTCCTGTTTAGACGATTGACTACAACGTCGGACGCCCGGATCTGCCGCAGACCGCGCGTTGGGCAGCGTCGGTCCTGGTTGTCGTTGCTCAACCTGCATGTCGGGATGACCGCGCTGTGCTGGCAGGCATCGACGCTCGATCCCAGGTGCAACCCAGCGTGACCGACCTGACCCCGGACCTCGGCCCTTCGGACAAGCCACTACCCGGACCCGCCACCAACCACCCTGAAACCCCGGCGTGGAGAGTGCCTTGCACGGGGTGCCACAAGCGGACGCGGACCGACCTACGCCGGCGGTGTTTGTTGGGGAGGGCTGGGGCCACCGGCGGCCGAGCGCGACGGCGTTCGTGCGGCGTCGATAGGGTGCAGTCGTGGTGATCGACATGCTCGAGGTCCTGCAGGAGCGCATCGCGACGTTCCGGCGCTTGGAGGCCGAGCACCGCTTCGGCGTCGTCATCGACGCCCGGGTGCCACTGCCCCGCATCCCGGAGCTACCAGCCGGGCTGTACGACGTGTTCGACCTGGTCGGCCGGGTCGAGACCGGCGTCTTCCGGTTCGAGCCGCCCCCGGTGGTCCGCACCGTCGAGACGTGGTCGGCCAGGCCGCCCACCGACGCCGGCATCTGGGTGGAGCACGCGTTGCCGATCGGCCGAGAGGTCGTCTGGATGGACGACGACAACCCCGTGACGGGTGGCCAGGTCGACATCGATGTCGTCGATGGCAGCGTCTTCCATCTCGACGGCGACGACTTCGCGGACTACTGCCACCGAGGTGGGGAAGGGCGCCTTGACTGCACAAAGCTCGCACCCGACCTGCCGACCTTTTTCGCCCGATACGTATTCGGGCCCGAGTACCCCGACTTGGTCGGCCTCATCTGCAGGTTTCCGGCGTACCGGACCCGCAGGCGCCGCTACGCCGATCCCTGGATGCGGCTGCTCGTCGCCGCCGGGCTGGTCGCGCCGCCTGCCAGCGGCAAGATCTGACCGCCCCGCCGCCGCTGCGTTTGCTGGCGACCCGGCCGCGTTGAGCCGCGATGCCACCATCGCACCGCGATGCCCGGCCGCGGCTCGGCACGCACGACGGCACGCATGGCAGATCCGGGCTGGGTCCGTTCCCGGATTGCCACCGCTGCGACGGATCCGACGTACCGGCACAGCGTCCTTCGACGTGGTCGCCGACGGTCGCCCGCGTGATGCCCGCAGATCCGCTCAGCCCCATGGCGGGAGGCTCGATCAGCGGCAGATCCGGCCCTTACCCCGCCTGACCGGCGCGGGCCTCGTAGCCTCCGCATCTCAGGCCAGGCCGTAGAGCCGGTTGAGGTCGAGTAGGTGATGGCCTACGACCGAGCCGCCGATCACGTCCAGCACGAGCACCAGAAACACGTTGGGCGTCTCGCATCGCACGAGGACGTGCTCGTAGACGCTCTCAGGCATCCTCCAGGCGTAGGGCACTGCTCCCGCCGAGAAGTCGTGGCCGCCGAAGTCCTCCGGTGGGATGGCCTCGAAGTATGGCCAGAAGTCGAACGGCGGCTCCTCGTCCGGGTCGACTCTGATCGGATGTAGCGCCATTGTGGCTTTGTAGTCGTCTTCTGTAAGCTTCGGCATTCGATCAGGATGGCAAGCCCAGGGCCGCTGATGCGAGCAGGGTAAGCATCGCACCTACCGGCTGCGGCGTGCCCGAACCAGGCCGCCAGGCTCACGTCCTCGGCCGTCACGCACCTACCGCTCCGCGCTGAATGCCCGCCACGCCAACCGGTGCAGAAGCTGGTCTCTGCACGTCGGGCTCGCGACCTTCAGCCCGCGAAGTTCGGTCTCCGCGATGTCCAGTTTTGCGAATGCGAAGTCCGGCCGTTCGCCGATCGGCCTGTCAAGGATCGGGTGTCGAAATGAGATGACCAGACACATCCATCCCGGTGTCGGAGTGGGCTCCGGCAGGTACGGCACGATTACGTGCACCACGGCACGGTCAAGGTCGGTCCTGGCGCCCCTACGACTGTAGTTGGAGACCTCGGCCGTCCGTACGAGCCTTCCATCTCTTTTGGTGACGCGATCAGAACCCGGCCCGGCACCGGCCAGCCGAACCAGGTATTCACGTACCGGCCGACGCCGACGATGCCACCGCCGAACACCCGCGAACACCCGCGCCCTCCTGTCGGAGCAGACCACCCGTCATCGAGGCCACGAGCTACCTGGACGACTGGGTGATCCGTAGCGACGAGGTGCACCTGTTGAGTCTCGCGTAGGTGCTCCGGACACAACCAGAAGGCATCCCCGACACCCGTTATCCGCATGATCGAACGCGCTCAACTCGGCGTGATCGGACGCCGCGTCGAACGTACGTCGCCACGCTCTGTGACCCGTGCGCGGCCCGCCACCGCGCGTGCTCTGCGGCAGATGCGGAGGCCGTGCAAGCCTCTCCGGTCTCCGTGTGAGGATCTTCTGGTGGTCATGGAGCCGGTCCCCAGCTACGAGGACCTGATCTGGCTGTTCGAGGCGGAGCCGGTCTATCGGTACGCGGACGACGAGCGCGAGGCCGGATACGAGTTCGACTGGCGAGAGCTGTGGCCCTACACGGCAGTGACGTTCCGAACCACCCGAGCCGGATACGACATAGAGATGTACATCGAGCCGGGATACGAGGTCGTTCGGCTACGCTTGCGGACCGCCCCCGACGGAGCCGAACTGCTCGACCTGGATCTGCGTGGCGTTCAGCGTGTCGGAGTCGAACGGATCCACGGTCGCGAGCTGCTACGAGTCGATTTCCCGGATGACTCGCCGGCTTCCGCTCTGTGGCTACGGATGAAGCCCGACGTCGCGCTGCACTGGTCGTATGGCACGGCAAGTTGACGTGGCTGCTCGGAGAGCGGCATGAGCGGATGCCCAGCATCTGACGTCGGCGACCGCAGGCAACGCGGATCCGCAGCCGCATTCGGCGCCGCCGGTGTTCTACTCGCTGAACTCGGTCACGGAAAACGCCTTGTCCAGCCTACCGGCGGCCAGGTCGTCGTGGCGGATCACAAAACTCCCGTAGTAGCACTCGTCGGCCAAGGAAAAGCGGGCGAGCGACACCCACTCGCTCGTCAGCCGGTGCTTCTCCTTCTCCACATGGGAATACCACTTCGCCACCGGGATGACGATCTCGCCGGCCTTCTCGCGCCCCGCGAGGATCTGTTCCGCAATACCCGTGATCACCTCATCGTCGGCATACCCACCGATATAGGCGCTGGCGAGCCCCTCGTCAGACGGCCAGAGATCGTCGGCCAGAGCACAGAGCTCGTCCAGGTGTGGCAGGTCACGGGCCAACTGCCGCTGGAAGGGCGACGGGTCGTCCTCGTCCTCGTCCGTGCCGAACCAATTGGGCAACTGCGCGAGGAGCGTGGCGCCGACGTCGTACTGCTTGCCGATGAACTCGTCGTTGGCGGGTTCTTCCGCCACCTCGGTATCGGTGCTGGCCGGTACATACACGACTCGCGCGTATCTCCGCTCCCCGGTGGCTCTGGCCAGGTAGTCCTCCTCGTGGTCCAGGAAGAAGAGCAGCGAGCCGTCTACCGGCAGGCCGAAGCCGTCGACTCTCGGCAGCGCCGCACAGTCGACGGAGAAGATGAACGGCAACGGACTGACCCCGGCGAACGGCCAGTCCATGCCCACCGGCAGCCGGGGCAACCCACCGAACTGCCCGACCGGAACACCGCCGGAACCCCCGCTCAACCGGATCGACAAACGGAGGTACTTGGTGAACCCGCTGATCTCGTCGTCCGGGATGCCCAACTCGAGCGCTGCACGACGAAACTGCCCCTGATGATCCATGGCCCAGCATGATGCCACGAAGACAACGACGAGAGGGCGAGCCGGCAACCGGGTGACCCACGGCCCGCAGACGCCATCGTCGGCACCGCCGCGGTGATCGGGTGCGTCCGCATCGGCACAGGCGTGCGTCCGACACGTCGAACTATGGCGTACCGATAGTGAGGGGCGCCGGTGTCCAGCGCGCTCGCTCGGCGGCAGAGGAGGATGCACCCGGAATTCAGCTGCGGTTCGCGCATAGGTACGCGGTGACCGCGTGTAAACGGCGGACAGCAGCACGGTTCCGGGAGGCAGGGTCACGTGAGCGATGGCTTCCACCTGAGCCGCGCTGGCGACCTGCGAGCGGGACTGCACCGGGAGCGGATCCAGTTCGTTGTTGACGAAGACCAGCCCGGCCACGCCGCAAGCGATCAGCGACAGCACCAAGGTTTTTCCTGGAGTTTGCGTGGCACGAATTCCTTCGACCGGGCGACTGTCATATCCCTGTACGGGCGGTGATGTGTCCGGAGATTTTGCCTTCGCCCACTACAGTGAAACTTGCACCGATAGCGTCGACGGTGTGGTCCGACTGTCAAGGACTTGGGCGAGGTGCCGGTGGGCGAAGCGTGTGAGTCGGTAGATTGGAATCCGCTTGGCTCGGCCGGGGCACACTCCCAGCTGGCCGGCGTGGTCGCTGGTCTCGTCTTCGCTGGCATAGTCATGCTGATCGATAGGGAGACGCCGAGACGTCCGTCGGCCAAGGCGTTGACCATGTTCATCGCCGGCCTGGTCACGTTCGCTCTGGATAGCTTTTTCTTTGGCGTCATCGCCGGTGAACGGACCTGCCCCCGGGCCTGGACGCAGACGACGGTGGCGGCTGGGATGCTTGGGGTTGGCTCGCTCACCCTGTTCACCGGCTTAGCGTGGCTGATCGCCGGGCGCAGCGAGTTCGAGTCTCCGCTCCGGTTGATCCGGGTGACCGCGTACGGTCTGTCCCTGGTGATAGTCGGACAGTTGGCGGTGACCGCGCACGACTATCTGAGGGATGTCCGGCCCGAGGGGATGTATCCCTGGCTCGACTGGCTGGTCCGGGCATGGTCGGCGCTGGTCGCGCTGGTCGTTGTCGGGCACGCGTTTGCTCCCCGACTTCGTTACGGGGCGCATCGGGCGGTGACCCACGCGGCCTACCTCGGGATTGCCTACGTCCTCAGCTGTGCCGTCATCTTCGGTCTGTTGACCACTGTCGACCGGAGCTACTGGGCGGACGGGGTCTCGCCAGGCGTATTCATCGCCGCCGCTCTCCTGTCGGTCATGCTGCCTGGCATAGTGGTCGTTGTCCAGCTGATGGCCTTCCCGTCGGGGACGGTGGCGGTTCGACCGCCGGTCGCTCCGGCGCTGCCCGCTTCCGATGGGCCGTCGCCTCCGCGTGGCAAGCCGCCGGCCGTGGAAGCCTCGGTTGGCTCCGAGTCGTCGTCTGCCGACCCCCGGGGCAACACCAGGTGATCCGCTCCCCTGGGGGCAGCAGCGGATTGTCAGCAAGGAGGGCACCGCTACTTCGAGCAGAACGAACCCCCTTTCCAGCCACTCCTCGCGCGGTGCCCGACGAGACCGCAGGCCAGGAGAGAACCACGCCAATGCCACCGGTGGGCAGCCGCAACGTGGGAGCGTCTCGCCGGGCACCGATCCGGCCGAAAGTCTCCAAGTAGCTGCGGACCGGGCGCAACGTGCCGGGAATGGATGGTATGTCAGCGGCTCGGCATGCCGCAGAGCATGCGGGATGGCGGCTGGCGAGCTGTGTCAGCGAGCGTTCGCCGAACCGAATGTTCGGCGGCTACCGTACGGGCCCGGTCGCAGGTGCCGGCGGGAACAGTTGACGCAGCGTCGGGCCGACGGCCGTTGCCAGCGTACCGTCGTCGCCGGAGTGCATGACCAGGTTGACGACCCCCATCGCGACCTCTCGGGTGCGTGTTTCGGCGGCTGCGGTCGCGACGTCGGGCAGGGCGAGATCGGCGAGTAGCTGTCGTACCAGTACGCCCTCGCCCCAGAGTGCCTCGGCCGGGCTGGAGAGCCGGCCCAGCCAGGACAGCAGGATCGCGGCCCTGCCAGCGGGTGAGGGCATGGCGGCGGTGAGCCGTCGACGGGCCTCGTCGACTTGCGCATCGGACAGCTCGCCGGATTGCTGACCGGTGACGGCGACCAACACCGGATGCAGCACGTCAGGAACCCGACGCTCGGTCAGGTACCGCTTGTCTGTTCTCCCCGCGGGCCGGAACTGCGGGCGGCCCTCCTGCAGGTTCAGCAGGTCGGCCAACGGTGCCAGGAAAGGGGTCAGCTGATTC
>NZ_JBDJAV010000052.1:0-62758 GCF_039649625.1 Plantactinospora sp. ZYX-F-223
CCGGCAGCGGCGGTGGCGGCGGTGAGGATCCCGAGGACCGTCGGCACGGCGTTGGGAACGTACACGCCGTGGCGTCCCCATTCTCCGGTGCCTTTCCAGGCGAGGATCCCGAGCGGGACGAGGGCCCACCAGAACAGGCGCGGCCGGGGTACGGTCCACCGCTCGCGGTCGGCGATCGCGAGCAGGACGAGGATCAGGACCGGCGTGGCGTACGCGAAGAGTTGTTGGCCGGGGTTGGGCCCCATGCCGGCACCGCCCGGCACGTCGATGACGAACCAACCAACGGTGACCGTCAGGAAGATTGCTTGCAGGGTGAGGGCGGTCCGGGTCGCGCCGCACAGCCAGGCGATCAGCGGTGCGAGGGGCAGCAGGCCGAGAACGACTATCTGCGGCCAACTGGAGATGATGGCCGGCATGTCGGTGGCGAGGACGGCGCCGGTGAACAGGTCCAGGGTGTCACCGGCGGGCTGGGTGCCGGCGGCGATGAGCAGGGCACTGAGTCCGGTGGTGAGGGCTGCGGTGGTGACGGGCGTCGTGAGTCGCAGCCGGATTGCCAGGGCGATGATGTTCAGTGTCTCGTGCCGGCTCGGGTGTCGGCGGCCGTGGTCGAGGTCCAGCAGCAGTCCGAGCAGTTCCTCGCCGCGGGCGGTGCGGTGCGTGGCTGGCAGGAGGCGCAGCAGCCGTCGATATCGTCGCTCCAGGGGGCTCATGTCCGGGTTCATCCGCTGGTCCCGAGGCGCGGGGCGTTGCGGGCGGCACGCTTGTTGAGGCGCTCCTCGGCGAGCCGGACCGCGGTGGCCATCCGCTGGCTCTCCGCGCGGATGGCGTCTGCCCCCGTGTCGGTCAGTTTGTAGAAACGGCGTAGCCGGCCCTTCTCCACCTCGTCGTGGTCGGGGGCGATGAGCCCTTGGGTGACGAGGCGGTCGAGGGCCCCGTAGAGGGTGCCAGCGCGTAACCGGATCCTGCCGCCGGTCATCTCGTCGACCTCTGTCACGACGGCGTAGCCGTGGCGGGGTTGGTCGGCGAGGGCGGAGAGGATCAGGAACGTCTGCTCGCTGATTTCCATGTGCTATATATATCGCACCACGATATATATAGCAACGATGTCACGCGGTGGAGTGGCGGGACCGTCAGTACGAGCACGGAGTGGAGCCCGGAGCAGCCGGTCGGCCGGCGGCACCGGGCCGGTCCTCAGAGCAGGTCCTCCAGGGTGATCGGCAGGTGCCGGATCCGTCGGCCGGTGGCGTGGTACACGGCGTTGGCGATCGCGGCCGAGGTACCGACGATGCCGATCTCGCCGACGCCCTTCACACCGAGCGGGTTGACCACGGAGTCGGGTACCTCGATGACGTCGACCGTGACGTCCGGGGCGTCGGCGTTGAGCGGGAGCAGGTAGTCGGCGAGGCTGGCGTTGGCCCAGCGCCCGGTGTGCGGGTCCATCCGGGTCGCCTCCAGCAGCGCCTGACCCAGCCCCCAGAGCATCCCGCCCATCAGTTGGCTGTGCGCGGTCTTGCGGTTGAGTACCCGGCCCGGGGCGAAGACGCCGACCAGCCGGCGTACCCGGACCAGGCCGAGTTCGGCGTCGACGGCCACCTCGGCGAACTGGGCCCCGAAGGTGTGCATCGCGTAGTCCGTCATGGGCGGCAGGACCGGCATCCAGGTGCCCACCGTCTCCACGTCCGGAATGTGGTTACGGGTGAGCAGCTCGGCGTACGTCTCGCCGGCCTCGGGCCGGTCGCGCAGGCACATCCGGCCGTCCCGGACCACCACCCCGGCCGGGTCGGCGCCGTGCAGCGGCGAGTGCTGGTCGGCGACCGCCTGCCCGACGAGCTGGTCGCGGAGCTGGGTGCAGGCCAGGTGTACCGGCGAACTGGTCGCCCCCGAGCCGGCCGAGCCGACCGCCGAGGCGACGTTCGGCAGGTCGGTGGTGCCGCCGAGGAACCGTACCCGGTCGACCGGCAGGCCGAGGCCGTCCGCGGCGACCTGGGTCATCGCGGTCAGCGCACCGGTGCCGAACTCGGAGATGCCGGCCTCGACGACCGCGCTGCCGTCGATGTACAGCCGGGCCCGGGCCCGCTGCGGGCTGATCGGGGCGGCCACCGGATAGGCGGCGGTGGCCATGCCGGTGCCGATCAGCATGTTCCCGTCCCGCCGGGCGCCGGGGGTCGGGTCGCGGTCGGCCCAGCCGAAGAGTTCGGCGCCGCGCTGGTAGCACTCCTTCAGCCCCTTGCTCGACCACGGCTTGCCGGTGTCCGGGTCGACGTCGGCGTGGTTGCGCAGCCGCAGCTCGACCGGATCGACCCCGGTGGCGTACGCGAGTTCGTCCATCGCGGACTCCAGCGCGAACATCCCGGTCGCCTCGCCGGGGCCACGGGTGAAGGTCGGGGTGATGGTGTTGCCCCGGGCCAGCCGGTAGCCGCCGGCGTAGTTCGGCGAGGCATACGTGATCGCGGCTGACTCCAGGGAGGTCTCGGCCCAGTCGTCGAAGTGCGAGGTCAGTGAGATCTTGTCGTGGGTGAGGGCCGCCAGCCGCCCGTCCCGGCCGGCGCCGAGCCGGATCCGCTGCTCCTGCTCCTCCCGGTAACCGCAGGAGTGGAACATCTGGTCGCGGCTGAGCGTGAGCCGGACCGGCCGGCCGACCCGGCGGGCGGCGAGCGCGGCGAGGGTGACGTGCGGCCAGATCAGCGCCTTGGACCCGAAACTGCCGCCGACGTAGTGGCTCAGCACCCGGACCTGGGTGGGTGGCAGGCCGAGCAGTTCGGCGACGCTGAGCTGGGTCGCGGTCGGCCCCTGGGTCGAGTCGTAGAGGGTGAGCCGGTCGGTGTCGTCCCAGATCGCCGTGGTCGTCCCCGCCTCCAGCGGGTTCTGGTGGTTGGCCGCGAACCGGTACGTCAGGTCGAGGTTCACCTCGGCGTCGCGCAGTGCCGTCTCCGGATCACCCCGGGTCGGGTTCCGGCCGGGGACCAGCCCGCCGAAGATCCGTTCCGGCTCGTACGCCTGGTCGCGCCCCTGGTCGAGCAGGGTCAGCGACGGCGTCTCGGCGTAGGTCACCTGGACCAGGCTGCCGGCGTGCTCGGCCCGCTCGATGGTGTCGGCGACGACGATCGCGACCGGCTGCCCGGCGTAGTGCACCACGTCGTCCTGCATCGGGAAGAAGCTCTGCCCGTGCGCGATCAGCCCGGCCAGCGACGGGAAGAGCTTCGGCTGGGCCGCGACCCGGGGCAGGTCGAGATGGGTCAGCACCGCGAGCACACCGTCCGCGACGCCGGCCTGCCGGCAGTCGATTCCGATGATCCGGCCGCTCGGCACCCGGGCACCGACCAGCACCGCGTGGGCGAGGTGGGGCAGGTTGAGTTCGCCGGAGTACCGGGCCGCGCCGGTGACCTTGGCCCGGCCGTCCACCCGGTCGAGGGCGGCCCCGAGCACCGGACTCATTCGTGTCCTCCGCTCACGGTGGGTTCCCGTCGTCGCTGACCATCCGGGCGTCGCCGGTGACCATGCGCAGCGCCCGTACGACCGTGCGCCGGCCAAGCTCGATCTTGTACGCGTTCATCCCGTGCGACACCGCGTCGGCCAGCTCCGCGTCGGCTGCCGCCCGGAACGACTCGACGGTGGCCGGGGCGCCGACCAGCACCGACTCGGCCCGGCGGGCCCGCCAGGGCTTGGTCGCCACGCCGCCCAGCGCCAGCCGTACGTCGGTGACCACTCCGGCGTCCAGCGAGACGGCGACCGCCGCCGAGGCGAGCGCGAACTCGTACGACTCCCGGTCCCGTACCTTCAGATAGATCGAGGTGCTGGCCATCGGCAGCGGCGGGATCTCCACGGCCACCACCAGCTCGCCGTGCGCGGTCGGGTGCTCGCGATCCGGGGTCTGGCCGGGCGCCAGGTAGAAGTCGTCGGCGGGGATCTGGCGGTGCCCGGCCGGCCCCTGGGTGAGCACCACCGCGTCCAGCGCGACCAGCGCGACGGCCAGGTCGGAGGGGTGCGTGGCGATGCAGCATTCGCTGGTGCCGAGGACCGCGTGGCCCCGGTTGACCCCGTTCATCGCGCTGCACCCGGTGCCCGGTTCGCGCTTGTTGCAGGGCGCCGCCACGTCCCGGAAGTAGCCGCAGCGGGTCCGCTGCATCAGGTTGCCGCCGATCGAGGCCATGTTGCGCAGTTGCGGGGAGGCGCCGAGCAGCAGGGCCTGGGAGACCATCGGGAACCGGCGCCGGACCGGCAGGGCCTGGGCGACGTCGCTCATCCGGGCGACGGCGCCGATCCGTACCCCGCCGCCGGGCAGCTCGTCGACCTGCCGCAGCGGCAGGTCGTTGATATCCACCAGCCGCTTCGCCCCGGCGACGTGGATGCGTTGCAGGTCGACCTCGGTGGTGCCGCCGGCCAGGAAGGTGCTGCCCGGGTCGGCGGCGACCGTCCCGATCGCGGTGGCCACGTCGGCCACCCGGGAGTAGCTAACCGCTCGCATCGGGCCCACCCGTCCCGGCCTCGTCCCGGACCTGCCGGATGGCGGCCCGGATGTTCGGGTACGCCGCACACCGGCAGATGTTGCCGCTCATCCACTCCCGGATCTGCCCGTCGTCCGCGGCGTGCCCCTCGGCGAGGAACGCCACCGCCGACATGATCTGGCCGGGGGTGCAGTATCCGCACTGGAAGGCGTCCTGGGTGATGAACGCTTGCTGCATCGGGTGCAGGTCCACCCCGTCGGAGAGCCCCTCGATCGTCGTGACCTCGCGGGTCTCGCAGGTGATGGCCAAGGTGAGGCAGGCCAGTACCCGCCGTTTGTCCACCCAGACCGTGCAGGCGCCGCAGGCGCCCTGGTTGCAGCCCTTCTTGGTGCCGGTGAGGTCGAGCCGGTCGCGCAGCGCGTCGAGCAGGCTGACCCGGGGCTCGACCAGGATGTTCCGCATGGTGCCGTTGACGGAGAGCCGTACGACGGTGGCGTTCGGGCCGCGTACGACGGCGGTGTCGGCGACCTCCACCGCACCGGCTGTCTCGGCGTACGACTTCACCCGTCACCTCGCTGACCATCGCTGCCCGGGGCACCGGCCCGGCGGGGACGCCCACCGCCGGGGCCGGGGATCGCCCGGCCCCGGGGTGAGGCGCTGCCATCCGTCCTCCGGGGGCTGCCGCTGAAGGAGGGCGGTGGTGTCATCAGCCTATCGACGAGCAGTCCTTATAGGGCAAATACCGCGAAATGCGCAATCGACCCGGCAGCCCGTCGGGGCGCCCTCCGCTACCGGTTACTCCGGGTTCGGTGCCTGGCCGTCGGCCGGGACGTGCCGGTCGCCGTTGCCGGCACCACCGGACCGGCGGGCCTGCCCGGCGGCGCGTTCCGCCCGCCACCAGCGCACCGCCAGCACCGCGGTGGCGACCAGGCCCAGTGCGCCCGGGGTGACCGCCAGCCAGTTCACCTCGTCCGGCGAGACCGCCGCCGCGCCAACCGCCGCGTAGCCGAACGCGGACGGGGTGGCCGCCAGCACGCTGCCCAGCAGGAACGGTGCCAGCCGCGCGCCGGTGGTGCCGTAGCCGTAGCTGATCAGCCCGAACCCGCCGATCGGGATCAGCCGGACGCTGACCACCCCGAGCACGCTCTGCCGGGCGAACCATCCGTCGAGCCGGGCCAGCCGGCCGCGTACCCGTTCCGCGACGAACTCCCGACCGAGCAGCCGGCCGACCCCGAAACCGGCGAGCGCGGCGAGCAGGGCGGCGGCCAGCGTGTAGCCGGCACCGAGCAGCGGGCCGAAGATCGCTCCCCAGACCACCGTGATCGCGGTCCGGGGCACCAGCGCGACCAGCAGCAGTGCGCCGCCACCGATCGCGGCGACCGGCGCGAGTGCACCGAGCCGGTCGGCCAGCCGGGGCAGTTGTGCCACCTCGGGCCGGGGCACCAGCAGCAGCGCCAGCCCGAAGAGGCCGAGCACCAGGAGCAGTACGGTGAACCGCGCGACCGACCGCTGCCGGAGCAACCGCCGGACGCGTCCGATCAGTGAATCTCTGTCAACCTCCCCGTGCGGTCCGCCCTGGCCGCAGGTGGAAGTCGAGGCGCCCGCGCCGCTCTGTTCAGCTTGGGAAGGGCTCACTGCCGGGCGGCGGCCAGGGCCGCGCTGCGTTCGGCCCGCAGCCGGTCCGACCAGGTGTCGTCCAGCGGCGGTAGCTGCTGCACCCCGATCGCCCAGCGCAGCAACAGGTCCGCCAGGGCCGGGTTGCGGGCCAGCGCCGGACCGTGCGAGTACGTGCCGAGCAGCTTGCCCCGCCACGCTCCCTCGGTGTTGCCGTCGTTGCCGACTCCGGTGCTGACCCGGGCCAGTGGCGACACCGCGGGACCCAGGTGGGTACGCCCGCCGTGGTTCTCGAAGCCGCTCAGCGGCGGCAGCCCGAGCCGGGGGTCGATGGCGCCGGCGAGTTCGCCGACCGCCCGGGACGGCCCCCGGTCGGAGTGCAGGTCGAGCAGGTCCAGGCCGGCGCACTTGGCGCCCTTGGCGAAGAACGAACCGCCGAGCAGTTGGTAGCCGGCGCAGACCGCGAAGACCACCGAGCCCTGCTCGGCGGCCCGACGCAGCCCGCCGTCGGCGATCAGCCGCTGCGCGCCCAGCGCCTGCGGGCCGTCCTCGCCGCCGCCGAGCAGGTAGATGTCCGCCGAGGTGGGCAGCCGCTGGTCGGAGCGGATCTCGATGCACTCCACCGGCAGGCCGCGCAGCTCGGCCCGGCGGGCCAGGATCAGCATGTTGCCCCGGTCGCCGTAGGTGGAGAGCAGGTCCGGATAGATCCAGACGATCCGCAGGTTGCTCTCTCCACCGGCCTGGCCGGGCATGCGGTAGGCGGGATTAGTTGACACGGTCCAACTCCGCTCGGATGTCCTGGAACGCCGTGTAGTTGGCGATGACCTCAAGCCGGCCCGGCGGGACGCTCGTGATCGCTTCGGTGAAGGTCCTGACGTGCTGGAACGGTACGCCGTTGACGTCCAGCCGGACCGCCAGGTCGTACGCCCGGTCGCCGGTGATCAGCACCTGCCGCCCGCGCAGCGGGGCGAAGTCGACGTCGAACAGCCAGGAGGTGTCCAGCCCGTCGGGGTCCCGGGCGTTGATCGACAGCAGCGTCGGCGCCTCCTCCGCCATGTCGAACGCCTCCAGCCAGCTCGCCGGGTTCTTCGCCAGCAGCAGCCGGATCGTCCGGCCGTCCTTGACTACCTGGGCGTACCGGCCGGCGACCGAGGCGACCCCGCCGAGCCGGGACACCGCGTCGGTCGGCCGTACGCCGAACTCGGCCGCCACCGCCAGCGCGGTCGCCGCGTTGCCGAGGTTGACCCGGCCGGGCAGTTGCAGGACCACCTTGTGCCAGTCACCGGCGGGGTCGACCACACCGTCGTCCTCGACCACCCACTGCGGCTCCGGCCGGCGCAGCCAGCAGCCGGTGCACCACCACTGGTCCGCCATCCGCTCGATCGGGGAGCCGCACTCGGGGCAGACCCAGGAGTCGTCGTGCCAGCGCTGGCCGGCGCTGAACCAGGTGACCGGTGCCGGGGCCAGCTGCGGGCTGCGGGTCGCCGGTGGGATCGCCGCCCAGACCACCATCGGGTCGTCGGCGTTGGCGACCACCCGTACCGAGGGGTGCCGGACCAGCGCGGCCCGCCAGAGCTGGGCCATCATCGCCACCTCCTTGGCCCGGTCGAGCTGGTCCCGGGAGAGGTTGAGCAGGGCCACCACCCGGGGCTCGGTCGCCTCCAGCACCTGGGCCAGGTAGTGCTCGTCGACCTCCAGCACGGCATAGGGGGTGCTGCCGGCCTTGGCCAGGGCCGAGGTGTGTCCGGTGGGCATGTTCGCCCCGAAGGAGTTGGTCGCCACCCGGCCGAGTACGCCGACCGCCGCCGCGGTCAGCCGGGTGGTCGTCGTCTTGCCGTTGGTGCCCGAGACCAGCGCGATGGCCCGGCCGGACGCCAGATGGGCGAGGAGATCAGGATCGATCTTGAGACCGATCCACCCGCCGATCACCGAGCCGTCACCCCGGCCGGCCGCCCGGGACAGGGCTGCGGCGGTGCGCGACACCGAACTGGCCACCTTCGCCCGGAGAGGCATCTTCCCGTCCGTCACGCGAGCGAGGTTACCGGACGGCGCCGGGCGGGTGACCGTCGCACGAAAGTACCCGACGGCCCGGGATCCGCTCCGGGGTCGGCCCGGCCCACCCGGAACGGCCCCGGACCCGGACCGCCCGGCCCCGGGCACCGGCGCCCGGTGCCCGGGCACGGCGGTCCGGTACCTGCTCGGGCGTCCGGTCCGGGCCGGCAGCGGTGTAGCGGGCGCCCGGGCCGAGGCACCCGTTCCGGCGTGCCCGGTTGGTACGCTCGGCTGCCGATGAGCCCCTCCGTCACGTCCGTGCTGCGGGCCCTCGCCGACCTCGCCCCGGCCGCACCCGAGCGGGTGCTCGACGTGACCCGTCCCGGCCAGCCGCTGATCTGGCTGGCCGATCCGCAATCCTGCCGCCCGTCCCGCGAGGTGGAGCGGCTGGCCGCGGCCGACCTGCTGCACCGCGACGTTCGGACGCTGCGCCGTGGCTGGGGCCTGGTCGCCGGGGTGGTGGAGATCGACGGGGTGACCAGGAAAGTGCGCTTCCCGCTGCTCAGCGAGCCGGTCCGGCTGGAGCGCACGCTGCGCGGGTACCGGGTCGTCCCGGCCGGCGACTTCGAGGTCACTCCGCTGGTCGAGGACCGTGACCTGGCCGCCCGGCTGGAGGTGGCGCCGGGCCTGGGTGGACCCGGGTGGCTGGCCAGCACTGGCGCCGAGGCCTGGTTGCGCACCGTCGCCCAGGCGGCCGGCCTGCCGATACGTGAGTACGACCGGATCCGGCGTACCGGTCGGGCGAGTTTTCCGGCCCGGCCGCCGGTCCTCTACGTCTCGGCGGTGCTGTTCAGCGTGCGGGACGTCGCCGGGCTGGCGCTCGGTGACCGGCTGCGCGCCTGGGCCGCCCGGCCCGACGTCGAGTCCACCGCCCTGGCCGTGGTGTACGGCACCGCCGCCCCGGACGCACCCGCCGCCCCGGCCGACTCCGGACCGGTCGACTCGCCGCTGCCGCTGAACGAGGCCCAGACCGAGGTGGTACGCCGGGTCCGGCACCAGCCGGTGACCGTGGTCTCCGGTCCGCCGGGCAACGGGAAGAGCCACGCCGTGGTCGCCGCCGCGCTCGACGTGGTCGACCGGGGCGGGAGCGTACTGGTCGTCACCCAGTCCACGCACGCCGCCGACGTACTCGGCGAACTGCTGGAGCGCTATCCGGGGCCGCGACCGGTGCTGTTCGGCGACGCGGAACGCCGGGCCGCACTGGCGGCCTCCCTCGACGTGACCGCCGAGGCGGAGGTGACGGCGGCGACCCTGGACGCGGACCGGGCCGCCGTGGCCGAGGCGACCGCCGAGGTGGAACGGGTGACCAGGCAACTCACCGAGCTGCTCGGCCTCGAACTGCTGGCCGGCGAGGTGCAGCGCTGGGCGCCGGTGGTCGGCGGGCTGCGACTCGACGTACCCGGTGCCTTCGCGCCCGGTGCCGACCTGGTGGCGGCGGTCCGGGCGGCCGAGCGGGCCCGGGCCTCGGCCGGTGCGTGGTGGCGGCGCTGGCTGCCGGGGCGACCGGGTCGCCGGCTGCGCCGCCAGCTCGGTGCGGCGGAGACGGTGTCGCTGGACCGGCTCGACGACGCGATCGCGGCGGCCCGGGCGGAGGTGGCGGCGGCCCGGTTGGCGACCGTCGGCGGCGCCGACCCGGGCCCGTTGTGGCCGGTGCTGGCGCAGGCCCGGCAGCGGTTGTCGGCGGCGCTGGGCACCGCGATGCGGCATCGCAGTCGTGGCCCGGACCGGTGGGACGCCGCGGGCCGCCGCAGCGCCGCCGCGCTGGCCGGTGCGCTGCGGGCGGGCCGCAACCGGCGCCGGGAACTCCTCGCCGAACTGAGCGGGGGGTCCCTGGTCCGGGCGCTGCCGCTGTGGATCGGCACGGTCACCGACGTCGAGGAACTGCTGCCGCCGATCGCCGGGCTCTTCGACCTGGTGATCATGGACGAGGCGTCGCACACCGACCAGATCCGGGCGGCGCCGGCCCTGGCCCGGGCCCGCCGGGCGCTGGTGGTGGGCGATCCCCGGCAACTGCGGTTCGTCTCGTTCGTCGCCGACGTCGACGTGGTGGCGACCCTGCACCGGCACGGCCTCGACAACCGGGTCGACGTACGCCGGGTCAGCGCCTTCGACCTGGCCGCCGGGGCCGCCCCGGTGACCTGGCTGGACGAGCACTACCGCTGCGCCCCGCACCTGATCGAGTTCTCCGCGCACCGCTTCTACGGTGACCGCATCGCGGTGGCCACCCGGCATCCCGGCAACGAGACGGCGGACGTGATCGACGTGCGGACGGTGCCGGCGGAGGGTACCGAGGCGGGAGTGAACCGGGCCGAGGTGGCGGCGGTGGTGGCCGAGGTCCGCCGGCTGGCCGAGGCGGGTCGGGTCGGCATCGGTGTGATCACCCCGTTCCGGGCCCAGGCCAACGCGCTGGAGTCGGCGCTGGTGGCGGAGTTTCCGGTGACCGAGATCGAGCGGCTGGGGCTGCGGGTCGGCACCGTCCACTCGTTCCAGGGCAGCGAGGCGGAGACCGTACTGGTGTCGCTTGCGGTGACCGATCCGGTCCCCGCCGGGCGGATGCGTTTCCTGACCGATCCGAACCTGTTCAACGTGATGGTCACCCGGGCACGGCGCCGGATGGTCGTGCTGACCTCGCAGTCCGCGCCGAACGGCCTGCTCGGCGACTACCTGCGGTACGCGGCGCTGCCGCCGGAGCCGCGCGGTGAGCCGGTCGCCGTTCCGGGCACGTCCGCCGCCGGGCGGGCAGGCGGTGGCACGTCGCGGAGCGCGCAGGCCCGGCCCGCTGCCGCGGCAACGACAGCAGGCAGCCCGGCGGGGGCGGGAAGCCTGGCGTCGATCGCAGTCCGAGGCCCGGCGCCGGTCCGGGCCGGCAGCCCGGTGCCGGGCGGCTGGGCGGACGAGTTGGCCGTCGAACTGGCCCGGATCGGGCTGCCGGTCCGGCGCCACTATCCGGTCGGGCGCTGGACGGTGGACCTCTGTGTCGGCGCCGGTCCGTCGGCGGTCGGGCTGAACTGTGTCGTCCAGCCGGCCGGCCCGGCGGCACACATCGCCCGGCACCGCGCGCTGGTCGAGGCCGGGTGGGTGGTGGTCGACGCGTTCGCCAGCCGGTGGGGCGGCGATCCGGTCCGGGCCGCCCTGGACGTCACGGCCCGGTGGCCGGAGCTGACCTGAGCCGTCGCCACCCGGCCGCGGGTCGCCGCCCCGGTCGATCGCGGCGGGGTGGGCCGCCGCAGCGAATTTTTCCTCCACTTTCCTCCCGCCCCGCTTCAGCGGGGCGGTCGGGGTGACCGGATGAGTCGGAAAAAGCGTGTATATCCGGGCGCCGAGTGGCCCGCGTACCGCTGTCGGATAGTGGACCTTCGCGGCGGGGGGCCCACTTCCCTCCACCGCCGGCCACCCCTTCTGACGTGCGGTTTCATCCGGAGGACAGCCGGTCTTTCCGGGCGATTCCGGTTGCGGGTGGAGGGAAGTGGAGTAGAGTGGGGCGCGATGGGGGGCCAGGAGGGCCCGCCGGCCCGGGGGGCAGCGGCGCCGCGAACGCCGCTGGTAGGGCGAGGGGGTTGGGCCGGTGTTTCTCGGCACGCACACCCCGCGCCTGGACGACAAGGGCCGGCTGATCCTTCCGGCCAAGTTCCGGGACGAGCTGGCGGGAGGTGTCGTGATCACGAAAGGGCAGGAGCGCTGCCTCTACGTCTTCCCGATGCCCGAGTTCCAGCGGATCGCGGGGCAGTTACGCGAACAGCCGATGACGCACAAGGCGGCCCGGGCCTACAGCCGGGTCTTCTTCGCCAGTGCGCACGACGAGATCCCGGACAAGCAGGGTCGGGTCACCATCCCGATCCACCTGCGGGAATACGCCGCGCTGGATCGGGAGCTGGTGGTGATCGGGGCGAGTACCCGGGTGGAGATCTGGGACAAGCGGTCCTGGGAGACCTACCTCGCTGACAGCGAAGAGGACTTCGCCGACATCGAGGAGGGGGTGCTGCCGGGCGGACTGTAGGGCGGCGCGTGCCGACGCCCGACGTACTGCGAGATCTCCACCCGCTCGAGGTTCCTGGCGCCTCTTCCCCGGTGCCAGGCGCGATCCTCCGACGGTCCGAAGGTCGGCCCGGGGGAGCGGAGCGGATGGGGATCTGGCGGTACGACGAGCGCGACAGATACCGGGCACGTCCGGACGAGACAGGGGTCACTGGGGGTCGACATGGGGGAGCTACGCGGTACGCACGTGCCGGTGCTGCTTGAGCGATGTCTCGAGCTGCTCGCTCCCGCCCTGGACCGGGCCGACGACCGGACGACCGTGTACGTCGATGCCACGCTCGGGTTGGCCGGGCACGCCGAGGCGGTGCTTGCCGCGCATCCGCGTACCGTCCTGATCGGACTCGACCGGGACACCGAGGCACTGGCACACGCGCGGGCCCGACTCGACCGGTACGCCGACCGGACCCACCTGGTGCACGCGGTCTACGACGAGCTGCCCGAGGTGCTGGAGCGGCTCGGCTACGACCGGGTGGACGGCGTGCTGTTCGACCTGGGTGTCTCCTCGCTGCAACTCGACGCGCCCGATCGCGGGTTCGCCTACGCGCAGGACGCGCCGCTGGACATGCGGATGGACCAGTCGGCCGGTACGACCGCCGAGGAGGTCGTCAACAGCTACTCGCACGGCGAGCTGGCCCGGGTGCTGCGGGTCTACGGCGAGGAGCGGTTCGCCGGCCGGATCGCCTCGGCGATCGTCCGGGAGCGGGAACGCAACCGGCTCACCTCGTCGGCCCGGCTGGCCGAGCTGGTCAGGGAGTCCATTCCGGCACCTGCCCGACGTACCGGGGGACATCCGGCCAAGAGGACGTTTCAGGCTTTACGGATCGAGGTAAACCGGGAGCTGGCCGCGCTGGAAACGGCGCTGCCGGCCGCCCTGGACGCACTGTCCGTGGGCGGCCGCGCGGTGGTGCTGTCCTACCACTCGCTGGAGGACCGGATCACCAAGCAGGTGTTCGCCGGCCGTGCCCGGAGCACCGGGCCGGTCGACCTTCCGGTCGAACTGCCCGGTACCGGGCCGATGCTGCGGCTGCTCAGCCGGGGAGCTGAGCTGCCGGGCGAGGCGGAGGTCCAGGCCAACCCGCGGGCCGCATCGGTGCGGCTGCGGGCGGCCGAGCGGATCGAGCGGGACGGCGGTACGAGCACGACGACGAGGCGGGCTGTCCGCGAACGGCCCGGGCGAGTCGTCGGGGCAACAGGTCCGGCCGGTGCGGGGGCACCGGGCGGGTCCGACGGAGCGCGACGGGACATGCCGCGGCCGGCATCCGAGGGCGGCGGCACGACACAACAGGGGGAGGGAAGATGAACGTCAACAAGCGCGAGCGCCGGGAACAGCCCGACGCGACGCGCGGCGCGCAGCAGCGCACACCGCGGTCGGGGGGCCGGACCACGGTGCAGCGGGTGCAGCGGGCGGGCGGCGACCGGTCGAACCCGGCGTCGGAGGCCCGGGTGCGGGGGGCACGACAGTATCCGACCCAGGGCAGTGCCGCACTGCGTGAGCGGGACTGGGAGCAGCCGGCGGAATCCGCCCGGGGGCTGCGGGTCTGGGACAGCTCCGACGAGCGGCCGGACCGGGCACCGGAGTCGGCGACGCCGGCCCGGCGCTCCCGGCTCCGGGTCGCGCCACCGCTGCCGGTGGCCCGACCCCGGGTCTCGTTCGTGGCGCTGATCCTGGTGCTGGTGGTCGGCGGGATGCTCGGCATCCTGGTGGTCAACAGCAAGGTCAACGAGAACGCGTTCCGGCTGGAGCGGTTGCAGCAGCAGCAGTCCACGCTGGACATCCAGGAGCAGGAGCTGAAGCAGAAGATCGCCGACGCCGAGGTGCCGGGCAACCTCACCGCCCGGGCCCGCCAGCTGGGCCTGGTCGACTCGGGGCCACCGGCCTTCATCCGGCTGCCCGACGGCCGGGTGATCGGAGTGCCGCAACCGGCCGGTGGCGAGCCGGCGATCACCAGCCAGCAGGGTGCCGGGGGATGACCCGGTGACGCCGCGGTCCGACGAGCCGCGCCGGGACGCTTCGGTGTCCCGGCGCGGCTCGTCGCGTGCCGGTCGGGACACCGAACGCGGTGCCGACTCCGGCGCCCGGTCCGGTTCCGGGCTGGGCGGCATCTCCGACGCCCGGGCGTACACCCCGCGCGGCCGGACCGTGCGGGACAGTCCAGAACTCCGGCGTACGCCCGGAGTCTCCGGCGACCCGGGTGGCCGGTCCCGGCGTACCCCCAGGACCGAACGGTCGGCGGACCCGTTCCGGCCGGCGTTGCAGGTGCTCGACGGCGGCCGGGCCGGCGCGGCCCGGACCGCCCGGCGGGCCGTGCCGACCGGGGCCGGCCGCACCATCACCCCACGCCCGGTCCGGGGCGGCGGCGACGTCGCCAAGCCGGCCCGGCGGCGGCCGGCCGAGCCGGCCGGCGGCGGGACCCGGACGGCTGGTGCGCCCGCCCGGCGCCCGGCCCGGCGACCGCGCCGGCCACCCCGGCTGGCCGACCCGCACCGGCGGCTGCGCCTCGGCACGCTGCTCGCGCTCGCCATGTTCACCACCATCGGCATCCGACTGGTGGCGCTCCAGGTCGTCGACGCCCCGGAGTACGACGGCGGCGGCGTCGGCGACCGGCTGCGTACCGTCGTCCTGCCGGCCCCCCGGGGAGCCATCTACGACCGCTCCGGGGCGGCGCTGGCGCACAGCGTCGAGGCCCGCTACGTCTACGCCGACCCGGAACTCGTCGACGACCCGGCCCGGACGGCCGCGGCCCTCTCGCCGCTGCTCGGCTTCCCCGCCTCCAAGCTGACCGAGGAGATGCGGAAGCGGAAGCGGCCGGACGGGCGCCCGTCGAACTTCGAATACCTGGCCCGGGGCGTCGAGGTCGGCACCGCCGAGAAGATCATGGACCTCAACCTGAAGGGCATCGGCACCGGGCGGGACGAGCGGCGCGAGGTCCCCGGCGGTGACCTCGCGGCCAACCTGCTCGGCTTCACCAGCCAGGACCGGGTCGGCCTGGAGGGGATCGAGGCCCGCTACGACGAGCTGCTGCGCGGGGTGAACGGCGAGCGGGAGTACGAGGTCGGCAAGGGCGACCTGGCCGCCGAGATACCGGGCGGCCACAACAAGGTCACCCCGGCCCGGCCGGGCAGCTCGCTGCAACTCACCATCGACCGGGACCTGCAATTCATGGTGCAGCGGATCCTCGCCAAGCGGATGCAGGAGGTCAACGGCACCACCGGGGCGGCCGTGGTGCTCGACGTACGCACCGGCGAGGTGCTGGCCCAGGCGAGCTATCCCACCTACGACGCGGCCGACTGGAAGAAGTACGACGCCAGCGACCGCAACGACGCCGCCACCAGCTTCGTGGTCGATCCCGGGTCGGTGCACAAGGCCATCGTCTTCGGCGCCGGGCTGGAGGAAGGGGTGATCACCCCGGACACCGCCTGGCCCACGCCGTCCGGCATCCGCAAGGGTGACCAGACGTTCCGGGACACCCATCCGGTGCAGGGCCGCAAGCTCAGCGTCGCCGGCATGCTGGGGTTCTCCTCCAACGTCGGCACCATCCGGGTCGCCGACAAGCTCGGCGCGGAGAAGCTCTACGAATACCAGCTCCGGTTCGGGCTGGGCCGGCCGACCGGGGAAGGGGTGTTCGGCGAGGCGTCCGGCCGGGTGCTCAAGCCGTCGGAATACAGCGGCTCGACGTACGGGTCGGTGCCGATCGGGCACAGCGTCGACGTCACGCCGTTGCAGATGGCCGCTGCGTACGCCGCGATCGCCAACAACGGCACCTGGGTCCAGCCCCACCTGGTACGCGAGATCATCGGGCCGGACGGCAAGCGGAAGCCGGTACCCGCCCCCCAGACCCGCCAGGTGCTGCGCCCGGAGACCGCCGCCGCGCTGCGTACCCTGCTGGAGGCGCCGGTGACCATCGACGGCGGCACCGCCACCCAGGCGGCGATCAAGGGCTACCGGGTCGCCGGCAAGACCGGCACCGGATCGCGGGTGGTCGACGGCCGGTACGCCCCCGGCGAGGTCGCCTCGTTCATCGGGATGGACCAGGCGGACGACCCGCGTTACGTCATCGCGGTCTTCGCGCACACCCCGTCCGGCGGCGGCGGCGACGTCTCCGCACCGGCCTTCAAGGAGATGATGGAGTTCGTACTCCGTCACTATCGGGTGCCCGCCACCGGCACCGCGCCGCCGAAGTTCGTCGTCTATCCGCGATGACCTGCCGAAACGGGACATCATCGGTGGGTGCGGGCAAACCACCGGGGCGGCTGTGCGGGGTGGACCCCCCGACGGGGTAGGGTCTGACGCCGTGCCCGGCAATCCCCGTCCCCGCGCCGTGACGCCGGTCCGGCTCGCCGATCTCGCCGCGCGAGTCGCCGCCGAGTCGCCCCCGGACGCCACCGATTTGGCGGTCACCGGGGTGACCCACGCCAGCGGCGAGGTCCACCCCGGCGACCTCTACGCGGCGCTTCCGGGCGCCCGCCGGCACGGCGCCGAGTTCGCGGCCGCGGCCGCGGCGGCGGGTGCGGTGGCCGTACTCACCGATCCGGCCGGTGCCCCGGCGGCGGCCGAGGCCGGGCTGCCCGCCCTGGTGGTGCCGGAGCCGCGTGCGGTGCTCGGCGAGCTGGCCGGTGCCGTCTACGGCGACCCCACCGCCGGGCTGACCGTCATCGGCATCACCGGCACCGCCGGCAAGACCAGCACCACCTACCTGATCGAGTCCGGGCTGCGGGCCGCCGGGCACGTCACCGGCCTGATCGGCACCGTGGAGTGCCGGCTCGGCGACCTGGTGGTGGAAAGCGTCCGGACCACTCCGGAGGCCACCGACCTGCACGCGATGCTCGCGGCGGCCCGGGAGCGCGGGGTCACGGCGGTGGCGATGGAGGTCTCCAGCCACGCCCTGGCGATGGGCCGGGTCGGCGGGGTCCGGTTCACCGTCGGCGGCTACACCAACTTCGGCCACGACCACCTGGACTTCCACGCCGACGTCGCCGACTACTTCGCGGCCAAGGCGCGGCTCTTCGACGGCCGGTGCGACGTCGAGGTGCTCAACCACGACGACCCGGCGCTGGAGCCGCTGCGCCGGCCGGCCACCGTCACCTACTCGGCAGCCGGCGACCCGGCCGCGACCTGGCGGGCTGGCGCCATCCGCGAGTCCGGCTACACCCAGACCTTCACCGCGTACGGCCCCGGCGGCCTGGCGGTCGAAGCGGGGGTGGCGCTGCCCGGCCGGCACAACGTGGCGAACGCGCTGCTGGCGATCGCCGCGCTGGTCGGCGCGGGGGTCGATCCGGCGGTCGCGGCCCGGGGCGTGGCCGCCTGTCCGGGAGTTCCCGGCCGGCTGGAGCTGGTCGAGGCGCCCGGCCCGGTGCGCGGGGTGGTCGACTTCGCGCACACCCCGGACGCGGTGGTGGCCGCGCTGACCGCGCTGCGCGACCTGACCACCGCCGGCAACCGGCTGATCTGCGTGCTCGGCTCTGGCGGCGACCGGGACCACGGCAAGCGTTCGCTGATGGGTGCCGCCGCGTCGGCCGGAGCCGACCTGGTGGTGGTCACCGACGACAACCCGCGCAGCGAGGACCCGGGGGCGATCCGGGCCGAGGTGCGGCGCGGGGCCGAGCGGGACGGCGGGCCGGACCGGGTCCGGGAGGTGGCCGGCCGCCGGGCCGCGATCGACGAGGCGGTCCGGCTCGCCGAGCCCGGTGACGTGGTCGCGGTACTCGGCAAGGGGCACGAGCGCGGCCAGGAGATCGCCGGCCGGACGTACCCGTTCGACGACCGGGTCGAGCTGGCCGCCGCGCTCGCCGCCCGGTTCGGCAACCTGGTGGAGGGCCGCCGATGATCCCGCTGACCCTGTCCGAGGTGGCCACCGCGGTCGACGGCCGGCTGGTCGCCGCCGATCCGGCGCTGCGGGTCACCGGCCCGGTCGAGTTCGACTCCCGCAAGGTTCGCCCCGGCGGGCTCTTCGTGGCCTTCCCCGGCGAGAAGGTGGACGGGCACGACTTCGCGGCGGCGGCGGTCGCCTCCGGCGGCGCGGTCGCGGTGCTCGGCTCCCGGCCGGTCGACGGGGTGCCGATGGTACTGGTCCCCGACGCCCGGGCCGCGCTCGGCAGGCTGGCCCGGGCGGTGCTGGACCGGCTCCCCGAACTGACCGTGATCGGGCTGACCGGGTCGTCCGGCAAGACCACCACCAAGGACCTGGTCGCCCAGCTCACCACCCGGCTCGGCACCACCGTGGCGCCGCCGGGCTCGTTCAACAACGAGCTGGGGCACCCGTACACGGCGTTGCAGGCCGACGCAGAGACCCGGTTCCTGGTGCTGGAGAAGGGCGCCCGGGGGCTGGGGCACGTCCGCTACCTGTGCGAGATCGCGCCGCCCCGGATCGCGGTGGTGCTCAACGTGGGTGTGTCGCACATCGGCGAGTTCGGCTCGCAGGAGGTGATCGCCCAGGCCAAGGGCGAACTGGTCGAGGGGCTGCCGGCCGACGGGCTCGCCGTGCTCAACGCCGACGACGAGCGGGTACGCGCGATGGCGGCCCGCACCGCCGCCCGGACGGTACTGGTGGGCGAGGCCACGGATGCCGAGGTGCGGGCCGAGGAGGTCGGCCTGGACGATCGCGGGCGGGCGTCGTACACCCTGGTCACCCCGGAGGGACGCGCGGCGGTCCGGCTCGGGATCAGCGGCCGGCACCAGGTCGGCAACTCGCTCGCCGCGGCGGCGGTGGCAAGGGAGCTCGGCATGCCGCTGGCCGAGCTGGCCGAGGCGCTCGGCCGGCTCGGCCTGCCCTCGACCCGCCGGATGGACGTCTTCGACCGCACCGACGGGGTGACGGTGATCGACGACTCCTACAACGCCAACCCCGCCTCGACGTCCGCGGCGCTGCGGGCGTTGGCCGGGATGGGCGAGCGGCGGCGCACCTTCGCGGTGCTCGGCTACATGGCCGAGCTGGGCGATTTCGAACGGGACGGGCACGAGCAGGTCGGTCGGCTCGCGGCCGAGCTGGGCGTCGACCGGCTGATCGTGGTCGGCGAGCCGGCCGCGCCGATCCACGACGGCGCGGCGGCGATGGCGAATTGGGGAGGAGAGTCGGTGCTGGTTAGCGATCAGGCGGCGGCGGTCGAGGCGCTGCGCCGCGAGTTGCGGCCGGGTGACGTCGTCCTGGTGAAGGGCTCGCGCTACCGCACCTGGGAGGTGGCCGACGCGCTGCGCGCCGAGGCCGTCGAGCCCGGGAACGGGTCCCGGTGAGCGGGTCGGTCGTGGTCGTCGAGTCGGCTGCGGCGGAAGGCGTTGCGGCGTGAGGGCGGTCATCGTCGCCATCGGTGTGGCGTTCCTGATCTCGCTCTTCACCACGCCAATCGCCATCAAGGTGTTCACCCGGCTCAAGGCCGGCCAGCCGATCCGGGCCGAGGGCCCGGTGATGCACCAGGGCAAGAAGGGCACGCCGACGATGGGCGGGGTGGTCTTCATCGTCGCCACGGTGATCGCGTACGTCGCCGGACACGTCGCCCTGACCACCCTGCCCGACCAGCAGATCGCCCAGGTCGAGCCGACCATCACCGCGCTGGTGCTGCTCGGGCTGATGGTCTTCTCCGGCGCGGTCGGGTTCATCGACGACTTCCTCAAGGTGCGCAAGCGGAACAGCGCCGGGCTGAACAAGCGGGGCAAGCTGCTCGGCCAGATCCTGGTCGGCGCCGTCTTCGGGGTGATCGCCCTCTACTTCCCGAGCACCATGACCGACGCGTCGGGGGTGGCGACCAACACCGAGACGGTCGGCAGCACCACGCTCTCCTTCATCCGCGACATCGACGCGCTGGAGGTCGGCAAGGTCGCCTCGGTGATCATCATCATCTTCGTGGTGATGGCCGCGACCAACGGCGTCAACCTGACCGACGGACTGGACGGGCTGGCCACCGGCGCCTCGGTGATGGTGCTGGCCGCGTACGCCCTGATCGCGTTCTGGCAGTACCGGCACTGGTGCGCGGACCCGGACTACGTCCGGGGCGGCGCGTACTGCTACACCGTCCGGGACCCGCTGGAGATCGCGCTGATCGCCGGGGCGGCGGCCGGGGCCTGTGTCGGCTTCCTCTGGTGGAACACCTCGCCGGCCCGGATCTTCATGGGCGATACCGGGGCACTCGGGCTGGGCGGCCTGATCGCCGGGATGGCGATGTCCACCCGGACCCTGCTGTTGCTGCCGATCCTCGGCGGGCTCTTCGTGATCATCACCATGTCGGTGGTCATCCAGATCATCTCGTTCCGGACCACCGGCAAACGGGTCTTCCGGATGTCGCCGCTCCAGCACCACTTCGAGCTAGCCGGGTGGAGCGAGGTCAACATCGTCGTCCGGTTCTGGATCATCGCCGGGATCGGGGTGGCGATCGCCCTGGGCCTCTTCTACAGCGAGTTCCTCGCCGCCGTCACCTGACCTCGCCAGTCACCTGACCTCGCCGCCGCCGCCCGACCTCGGCCCGGAGCGGACCAGCTCCGGAACCCGCCCCGGCGGCGAGCACCGGAGCCGGTCCCCGGCCCGGGACACGCCGTACCGGTCCGACACGCCGGCCGGCCACCCTGCGCCAGGGTGGCCGGACCAGCGTCGATGATGGGCGGATGGGGGAGGACGAGGGGGCGGCGCGGTGACCGGGGAGCAGCCACGACGGCCGGCGGGCTCCGCCGGCTCCGGCGCCAGCGGTCGACCGGCCGCCGGTGGCCGGTCCGGCGACGGCGGCGGGCGGTCGGCGGACGACATCGGGCGTGACCCGGCGGGCGACGGGCGCCCGGGCCGCGTCACCGAGCGCCCGGAGCCGACCGGCGGCGGGCGCCCGCGCAGCGGTACCGGACGGCCGGAGAACTCCGCCGACGGCGACGGCCCTCCCGGGGTACGCCCGCAGAGCGGGCCGAGCGGCGCCCGGGGTGCCCCCGCCGGGGTACGCCCACCGGACGCCCCGGCCGGAGTCGGCCTGCCCCCGGCCGGGGTTGACCGGGCCTCGGCCGGGGTTGACCTGGGCGGTGGACTGGCCGCGCTGCGCGGGCTGCTGGCCCGGCCACTCGCCTCCTACTACCTGCTCATCTCCAGCTCCGGACTGCTGCTGCTGATCGGGCTGACGATGGTCTTCTCGGCGACCAGCGTCCGGGCGTCCGCCGCCGACGGCAACGCCTTCGCGATGGTCGCCAAGCAGGCACTCTTCGCGCTGATCGGGCTGGTGGCGTTCTGGATCTGCCAGCGCCTGCCGGCCCGCACCTTCCGGGCGCTCGGGCTGCCGACCCTCGGCGTCGCGGCGTTGCTGCTGGTGGTGCTGGACGTGCTGCACCTGTGGGACAAGCTCAACGGCGACCGGGACGCCGTCCTCGGCCCGCTGGAGGCCCGGCTGCTCTGGCTGTACATCGGTCCGATCCAGGTGCAGCCCTCCGAGCTGGCGAAGTTCGGGCTGGTGCTCTGGGGTGCGGACATGATCGCCCGCAAGGGCGCCGCGCTCGGCTGGTGGCGGGAGTTGACCACCCCGCTCTTCCCGGTGGTCGGCCTGCTCTTCCTGCTGGTCGGCTACAACGACCTGGGCACCATGCTCTGCCTGCTCGCCGTGGTGGTCGGGCTGCTCTGGGCGGCCGGCATCCGCAAGCGGGTCTTCGCCACCCTCTCGGTCTTCGGCCTGATCGGGGTTGGGCTGCTGGTCGCCGCCGCCTCGATCGGCGCCGGATCCGGTGAGGAGGGGGCCAGGAACTACCGGCTGGCCCGGCTCACCATGTTCTTCAACCCGCCGCCGCCGGACGAGTGCGGGCTCACCGACTGCTACCAATACCTCCAGGCCCGGTACGCGATCGACAACGGCGGCTGGTTCGGTGTCGGGCTGGGCAAGAGCAGCCTGAAGTGGAACTGGCTGCCCGAGGCGCACAACGACTTCATCTTCGCCATCCTCGCCGAGGATCTGGGGGTGGTGGGCTGCGCGGTGGTGCTGACCCTGTTCGCGGTGCTGGCGTACACCGGGTTGCGGATCGCCCGCCGGGTCGCCGATCCGTTCCGCCGGCTGGCCGCCACCGCCGCGACCGCCTGGCTGGTCAGCCAGGCGGTGATCAACATCGGCGGGGTGGTCGGGCTGCTGCCGATCACCGGCCTGCCGCTGCCGTTCATCTCCGACGGCGGCAGCGCCCTGGTGGTGACCCTTGCCGCGATCGGCATGCTCGCCTCGTTCGCCCGCGCCGAACCGGACGCCGCGCGGGCCCTGCACGCCCGTCCGGCGCCCCGATGGGTACGGCTACTCTGGGCCCCGTTGCCGCCGCTTCCCTCGGCGCGCCGCCGTGGGAAGCTACCCGCGCCGGCCCCCCGGGAGCCCGCATCCGGGTCCGGGACCGGGAGGCGACGGGAGCCCGAGGCCGGGCCAGCAGGTGGCCGGGCGAGGCGAGGGCGCGCCGGTACGGCGAGCGAGAGGAGACGCTGATGGGTCCGCTGCGGTCGGTGGTGCTAGCGGGAGGAGGCACGGGTGGGCACATTTACCCGTTGCTGGCCTTCGCCGACTGCCTGCGCCGGCACGACCCGGGGGTACGGATTACCTGCGTCGGCACCCCGAAAGGGTTGGAAAACGACCTGATTCCGCCGCACGGCTACGATCTGCGGCAGATCCCGGCCTATCAGCTCCCCCGGTCGGTCAACATGAACCTGATGCGTACGCCGGACCGGATGTGGAAAGCCGCCCGGGCCGCCGGAAAGGTGATCGACGAGGTACGCGCCAACGTCGTGATCGGGTTCGGCGGCTACGTCTCGGTGCCCGCCTACCTGGCGGCCTGGCGGCGGGAGCTGCCGATCGTGATCCACGAGGTGAACGTGCCGCCGGGGGTGGCCAACCGGCTCGGCATGAAGTTCACCAAGCACGTGGCGGTCGGCTTCCCGCACCAGCCGGCCCAGGCCGAGTCGCTGCGCAACGCCCGGGTGGTCGGGGTGCCGCTGCGGCGCGGCATCACCGCGCTCGACCGGGTGGCACACCGGGCGGCGGCACGCCGGCAGTTCGGCCTGCACCCGGATCTGCCGACCCTCTTCGTGGCCGGCGGTTCGCAGGGCGCCCGCTCGATCAACCTGGCGGTGGCCGGGGCGGCCAAGTCGCTCGCCGCCGCCGGCGTGCAGGTGCTGCACGTGATCGGCGCCCGCAACGAGCCGGTCCACGTCCCGCACGACCTGCCGGTGCCGTACGTGACCCTGCCGTACCTCTCCCAGATGGAGCTGGGCTACGCGGCCGCCGACCTGATGCTCGGCCGGGGCGGCGCGATGACCTGCGCCGAGGTGGCGGCGATCGGGCTGCCCACTGTCTACGTGCCGTACCCGCACAGCAACCAGGAGCAGAAGCGCAACGCCCTGCCGGTGGTGGAGGCCGGCGGCGGGCTGCTGGTCGACGACTCCGAGATGACGGCCGCCTGGGTCGAGCACACCGTGATCCCGCTGATCCGCGACCCGCGCCGGCTGGCCGCGATGGGCGCCGCCGCGGCCGCGTACGGCCGGCGTGACGGCGACGAGGCGCTGCTCGACTTCGTCTACGAGGCGGTGGCCCGGTGAGCGTGAGGAGTGAGCCGGGTTTGCGAGCCCCGCAGTCGCGAACGAAAGCCAGCCCGGTGAGCGTGAGGAGTGAGCCGGGTTTGCGAGCCCCGCAGTCGCGAACGGATGGCGGCACCGTGAGCGTGCCGGGCGTGCGCGGCGGGGCGGTCGCCAGATCGGGTGCGGCCGAGCTGGGCAAGCCGGTGACCCGACGGATTCCGAGTGGAAGGCTGGTGTCATGAACACCGCGCAGTTCAGTCCGGTCGGCACGCTGTCCGCCGAAGACCTGGGCAGCATCCACCTGATCGGGGTCGGCGGGGTCGGCATGAGCGGGCTGGCCCGGCTGCTGCTCACCCGGGGCCTCCGGGTCTCCGGCAGCGAGCTGCGGGAGTGGCCGGCGCTGGCCGGGCTGCGGGCGCTGGGCGGCACCATCCACATGAGCCACGCGCCGACCAACCTGGACGGCGTCGACACCGTGGTCTACTCCACCGCGATCCCGCAGGACCACCTGGAGCTGGTCGCCGCCCGGGAGCGCGGGCTGCGGGTGCTGCACCGGTCGGAGGCGCTGGCCGCCGCGATGACCGGCCGGCGCACCATCGCGGTCGCCGGTACGCACGGCAAGACCACCACCACCTCGATGGTGACGCTGATCCTCCAGCACGCCGGCCAGGACCCGTCGTTCGTGATCGGTGGCGAGATCTCCGAGGTCGGCTCGAACGCCCACCACGGCAGCGGGGAGTACTTCGTCGCCGAGGCCGACGAGAGCGACCGGTCCTTCCTGCTCTACCGGCCGTACGTCTCGATCATCACCAACATCGACGAGGACCACCTCAACACCTACGGCGACTACGCCGGCCTGGAGGAGGCGTTCGCCGACTTCGCCCGGCTGACCGACCCCGAGGGGTTCGTGGTGACCTGCGCGGACGACCCGGGCACCCGGCGGATGGCCGAGACGCTGCGCGCCGAGGGGCGGACCGTGCACACCTACGGCACGGCCGCCGACGCCGACCTGCGGCTGACCGACGTGGTCTCGTCGGCCGGCGGCGTACGCTATCTGGCCACCCTGCACGGCCAGTCGCTTGGCGAGGTCCGGCTGCCGGTGCCCGGCGCGCACATCGGGCTGAACAGCGCCTCGGCGGTGCTCACCGCCTGCAAGCTCGGCCTGCCGATGGACTCCGTGACCTCGACGCTCGCCTCCTTCCCCGGGGTACGCCGCCGGTTCGAGCGCAAGGGGGTGGCGGCCGGCGTCCAGGTCTACGACGAGTACGCCTACCACCCGACCTCGATGACCGCCGCGCTGAAGACCCTGCGCGAGGTGGCCGGCGACGGTCGGTTGATCGTCGTCTTCCAGCCGTACCGGGTCTACCGGACCCGGGACCTCCAGGCCGAACTGGCCACCGCGCTCGCCATCGCCGACGAGGTGGTGGTGCTGGAGGTCTTCGGCCCGGGCGAGGTCCGGGCGCCCGGCGAGGGCGGGGCGGCGCTGACCGACGCGATCGACCTGCCGGCCGGGCGGAAGGTCTTCCAGCCCTCCTGGGAGGACGTGCCGGCCGAGGTGGCCCGCCGGGCCCGCCGGGGTGACGTGGTGGTGACCATGGGCGCACCGCCGATCTCGCTGATGGGCGACGAACTGCTCGACGCGCTGGCCGGCGGCTCGGCCACCGGCCAGCCGACCGGGACGGCGGGCGGGGCCGGGCAGGAGGCCGGGGCGACCCCGCGCGGTGCCGGGGCAGCCAGCGACGCCGGATGAGCCCGGGCACGTCCCGGGGCCGGTCCGCGGGTCCGGCTCCGGGTGGTCGCTCCGGCGGACCCGGGCAGGGTGGCCGGGGAGCCGGTGGACGTGCCGCCGGCCGCTCCGCCCGGGGCGGTCCGGCCGTCGGCGGCGCCCGCTCCGGCGCGGGCCGTCCGGGGACCGGCCGGTCGGGTACGGGCCGTGCTGCCGGGCGGAGCTGGCGGCTGGTCCGGGCCGGGGCCGACGCGGTGCCGCCGTCGGTACGCCGGTTCACCCGCCGGGCCCGGCAGCGCCGGGTACGTGCGGCGCTGCCGTGGACGGTGCTCGCCGGGGTGCTGGTGCTCAGTCTGGCCGGTGCCGGGATCGTGTACGGTACCCCGCTCTTCGGCTTCCGCACGCTGCGGGTGGTCGGCGCCACCCTGGTCACCGACGACCAGGTACGCCAGGCGGCCCGGGTGACCGACGGCGTTCCGCTGGCCCGGGTCGACCTCGACGCGGTCCGGAACCGGGTCGCCGAGTTGCCGCCGGTGGCCCGGGTGACGGTGACCCGACAGTGGCCGAACACCCTGCGGGTCGAGGTGGTGGAACGCACCCCGGTCGCGGTGGTGCCGCAGAACCGGCGGTTCCTGGTGGTCGACGCGGCCGGGGTGGTCTTCCAGACCCGCTCGGACCGGCCGGCCGGGCTGCCGCTGGCCCGGCTGGGCACGCCCGGCCCCGACGACGCCGCTACCAAGGGGGCGTTGACCGTGCTCGCCAACCTGACCCCGGAGTTGCGGGACCGCCTCGTCGAGCTGGTGGTGGAGGGCCCGGCCCGGATCACCGTTAAGCTGCGCGGCGGCCGTACGGTGCTCTGGGGCGACGCGTCGCGCAGCGACACCAAGGCCCAGGTGGCGACGTCGTTGCTGGCGCGCGAGGGGGACACCATCGACGTCCGGACGCCGGACGTGGTGACCATCCGCTGACCGGCTTGACCGATCGGGCCGTCCGGCCGCCGGTCGGCTCGCCGGTGACGTTTGTCGGCGGGCGCGCCGACACGCCGCGCAGGTCCTTGGGTTCGGCCGCGCGTACGCATACGTTGCCCCGAGAGGATCAATGGTTGACATAACTGTAAGCCTCTAGTAGAGGGTGAGGGTTACCCTTCGCCTCGCGTACCGAATGGTTGTCGGCCTCGCTCCGGCCCGATCGCCGGGCGGGGTAGCGGCCGCCGAGATCGAAGGAAAGGACCGGCGATGACACCTCCGCACAACTACCTGGCGGTCATCAAGGTCGTCGGCATCGGCGGCGGCGGCGTCAACGCCGTGAACCGGATGATCGAGGTCGGGCTCAAGGGCGTCGAGTTCATCGCGATCAACACCGATGCCCAGGCCCTGCTGATGAGTGACGCCGACGTCAAGCTCGACGTGGGCCGGGAGCTGACCCGGGGGCTGGGCGCCGGCGCCAACCCGGACGTCGGCAAGAACGCCGCCGAGGACCACCGCGACGAGATCGAGGAGGTGCTCAAGGGCGCCGACATGGTCTTCGTGACCTGCGGCGAGGGCGGCGGTACGGGTACCGGCGGCGCGCCCGTGGTGGCGAACATCGCCCGCAAGCTGGGCGCCCTCACCATCGGCGTGGTGACCCGGCCGTTCTCGTTCGAGGGCAAGCGCCGGCAGGTGCAGGCCGAGGCCGGCATCGACGAGTTGCGCAACCAGTGCGACACCCTGATCGTCATCCCGAACGACCGGCTGCTCGCGCTCGGCGACCGTGGCATCAGCATGATGGACGCCTTCCGGCAGGCCGACCAGGTGCTGCTCTCCGGTGTGCAGGGGATCACCGACCTGATCACCACGCCGGGTCTGATCAACCTGGACTTCGCCGACGTCAAGAGCGTGATGAGCGGCGCGGGCAGCGCGCTGATGGGCATCGGCAGCGCCCGGGGGGACAACCGGGCGGTGGAGGCGGCCGAGGCGGCCATCTCCAGCCCGCTGCTGGAGCAGAGCATGGACGGTGCCCGGGGCGTGCTGCTCTCCATCGCCGGCGGCTCCGACCTCGGCCTCTTCGAGATCAACGACGCGGCGCAGTTGGTCACCGACGCCGCCCACCCGGATGCGAACATCATCTTCGGTGCCGTGATCGACGACGCGCTCGGCGACGAGGTCCGGGTGACGGTGATCGCGGCGGGCTTCGACGGCGGAGCCCCGGCGTACAAGCCGGTGGAGCAGGCCCGCAAGGTCACCCCGCCGGCCGTCGCGCCGGTCTCGCCGCCCACGCCGCCGCCGGCGCAGACCCCGCGTCGGGTGCTCTTCGACGACGTGGACGTGCCGGACTTTCTCAAGAACGGTTCCTGAGCCGCCAGATGACCGAACCACCCCTCCCGGCGCCGGACGACGCGCGCCGGGCAGAACTCGCGGCCAACCTGGCCCGGGTACGATCCCGGATCGACGCCGCCTGTGCCTCGGCCGGCCGGGATCCGGCCGACGTGACCATGGTCGCGGTGACCAAGACCTATCCGGCCTCCGACGTGGCGCTCCTGGCCGAGTTGGGCGTACGCGACGTGGGGGAGAACCGCGACCAGGAGGCCGCGCCGAAGGCGGCCGAGGTGGCGGCGACCGGTGCCCGGGTGCGCTGGCACTTCGTCGGGCAGCTCCAGCGCAACAAGGCCCGCTCCGTGATCCGGTACGCCGACCTGGTGCACTCGGTGGACAGCGTACGGCTGGCCGGCGCCCTCGCCGACGCGGCGGGGCGGCACCGGGAGCGGCCGCTGGACGTGCTGGTCCAGGTCAACCTGGACGGTGCGGCGGACCGGGGCGGTGCACTGGTCGCGGGGAACGACCCGGACCGGGGGGTCGACGCGGTCGCCGCGGCGGTGGCCGGGTCGGATCGGCTGCGCCTGGGCGGGGTGATGGCGGTCGCCCCGCTCGGAGCGGATCCGGAGCCCGCCTTCGCCACGTTGGCCGAGGTCGCCGCCGCGCTGCGGTCCGAATATCCGGGAGCGGTCGCGGTGTCGGCCGGGATGAGCGGTGACCTGGAGGCGGCGATCGCATACGGCGCGACACATGTGCGGATCGGCAGCGCGTTGCTCGGAATGCGTAGCACGCTGCGGTAGCCTGACAACCGGACACCAAACTACATCAGTGTTGTTTGAGGCGACATCCCCACTGGCGGGGGTCGGGGTGAGACCGGTTTCACGGTCGTGCCGGGGGTTGCCGTCTCGGGCCGGTGGGCACTGCAGTGTTCACGCGCGTGACAGGGGCACGGCACGGGGGGTGTGTGTCGCACGGCGGACGGAGGGGCGCGGGATGGGTGCACTGCGCAAGGCGGGGGTCTGGCTCGGCCTCGTCGAGGAGGACGACGAGCGGGCCTACGACGACGGTGGCTACGAGAAGAGTGGCTACCGCGAGTCGCGTTACCGGCAGAGCCGGTACGCCGACGAGTTCGCCGACGAGGACGAGGAGCAGGACGAGGCTCCACCGCCCCGGCCCCGGGCCGGTGAGCGGACCCGGCTGGCCGAGCGCAACGTCGGCCGTTCCGTCGAGCACGACCGCGCCGACGGTGACCGTCCGGAGCGGACTGAGCGCGCGGAGCGATCCAGCGTACGGTCGATCAGCCGGCCGAGCAGCGCCGAGCCGTCCAGCGCGCTGACGTACCAGACCCGGGACAATCTCGCGTTGGCCCCGCAGGCCCAGTTGCGTGAGCGGCCGGTGCCGGCCGAGCAGCCGGAGCAGCGCTACCAGATCACGACGCTGCACGTCACCACGTATCGTGAGGGCCGCACCATCGGCGAGCACTTCCGGGACGGCGTTCCGGTGATCATCAACCTCACCGAGATGGACGAGGCCGATGCCCGCCGATTGGTCGATTTCGCCGCCGGTCTGGCGTTCGGTCTGCGCGGTACGATCGAGCGCGTGACCAACCGGGTGTTCCTACTCTCACCGGCTAACGTCCAGGTCACCGCGGAGGACAAGGCCAAGATCGCTGAGGGTGGGTTTTTCAGCCTGAGCTAGCCCGACCGAGGGATCCGCCTGCCGTGTTTCTGCCCATCCTGTTTCAGGTCCTCTACCTGATTCTCTACGTCTTCCTCCTGGTGCTTTTGGCCCGGTTTGTCCTAAGTGCCGTCCTCCAGTACGGTCGTCGCTGGCAACCGAGCCGGGGGGCGGCGGCAGGAATGGAGTCGGTGTGGAGCGTCACTGATCCGCCTCTCAAGGCGTTGAGGCGTGTGATCCCTCCATTGCGAATTGGTACCGTGAGCATCGACCTGGCCTCCCTTGTGCTCCTGGTTATCCTGTTCGTGCTGATGGAGTTCGTGTTAAGGCCGTTGATCTTCAGTTGAACAACCTGGTGACCGGCGTGCCGCGCGGCCGCAACTGACCCGAGGAGTTTCGATGCCGCTGACCCCGGCCGACGTGCACAACGTCGCCTTCAAGAAGCCGCCTATCGGCAAGCGGGGGTATGACGAGGAGGAAGTCGACGCGTTTCTGGACGAGGTCGAGCGCGAGCTCGCCCGACTGATCGAAGAGAACAACGAACTGCGCGCCCAGGTGGAGCGCGGTGGCCGTGGCGGCGCGCCAGCCGGCCCGGGCCCCGACCCACGCCTGGCTGCCGAGCTCAACGACGTCAAGGCCCAGCTCGACCGGGTGCAGCGGGACAAGGCCCAGGCCGAGCAGGCCGCCCGGGCGATGCAGGCCGAACTGGAGCAGGTCCGGGCCCAGGGCGGCCCGGCGGTCGGCGGCGGCGACGGGGAGCAGCAGGCTCTCCGGGTGCTGATGATGGCGCAGCGCACGGCGGACGACCACGTCTCCGACGCGCGCCGCGAGGCGGACCAGCTCCTCTCCGAGGCGCGGACCAAGGCCGAGGAGGTCACCCGCGAGGCGCGGGCCAAGGCCGACGCGCTGGAGCGGGACGCCCGCCAGCGGCACCAGGAGGCCATGGGCGGCCTGGACGCCAAGCGCACCGCGCTGCAGAAGCACATCGAGGAGCTCAAGCAGTTCGAGCGCGAGTACCGCACCCGGCTCAAGGCATACCTGGAGAGCCAGTTGCGCGACCTCGACGGGCGTGGCCAGGGCCTGGAGGTGGAGATGACCCGGACCGACGGCAATCGGTCCGGCGGCAGCACCCCCGGCCTCGCCACCGCCGGCCTGGCGAACTCGTACGGCGGGAGCGGGCGCTCCGGCGCACTCGAGACCGGGCGCTGATCCCGTCAGGGACCAACGCCGTACGACAACCGGAACCGATGCGTCGGGGGTGAGCCGTGATAGTCGGCAGTCTGGTGCTCATCCTCGCCGCCGTCGCGCTGCTGGTGCTCGGCCTGGGCAGCGGGTCGAGTGGGCTGCTGATCAGCTCGATCGCGGTCAGCCTGCTGGCCGCCGTCGCACTGGTGGTGGGCGCCCGACAGGCGGCCGGGGTGCGGGACACGGCGGGCGGCATCGCTACGGACGGGCCCGATGACGACGGGCTGACCGCCCGGGGCGGCGGCGAGGCGGGCGACCCCCGCCGTCGCCGGCCACCGACCAGCACCCGGATGGCACCGACCGACCCCCGCCTCGGCGGCAACGGCGGGGCCGATCCGTTCCCTGAGAGCGGGTCGGTGCTGACCGAGCCCGTCGAGGTCACGGTCCCCGCCCAGGCCACCCGGCCCGGCGCCGACAACGACGACACCGGCTGGCGGCAACCGGCCGGCGCGTCGGAGGGGCCCGCGGCCGGTCCGGTCGGGCAGGGCGAGCCGGACGACGACGTCCCGGCGGACGAGCCGGCCCCCCAGCCGGTCTCCGAGGCCGACGCCGCGCTGGTCGCCGCGCTGCTCGACGACGTGTACGTCGTCGACGGTCGCCCGCGTTACCACCTTGCCGACTGTCCACACCTGTCCGGTCGGGAGAGCGAACCGCTTCCGGTGAGCGAGGCGGTGGAGCTCGGCTTCACCCCGTGTGGGCGCTGCGAGCCGGACACTGCCCTGCTCACCGATGCGCGCCGGGGCTGACGGCGGGGCGCCGGCGGCTTCCGGCGTGCCGGGAGCGCGGATAGTTCCGGTGTGCCCGCCGTGACCGAGACCGCAGCGCTGACCGTCGCGGTCCGGGTCAAGCCCGGCGCGTCCCGGGCCCGGGTCGGCGGTCGGTTCGACGGCCCGTACGGGCCCGCGCTGGTGATCGCCGTACATCCGCCGGCGGCCGACGGCCGGGCCACCGAGGCGGCCCGGCGAGCGCTCGCCGAGGCGCTCCGGCTGCGGCCGGCGGCGGTCAGCCTGCGTACCGGCGCGGCCAGCCGGGACAAACTTTTCCTGGTCGACGGGGCCGATCCCGACGTCGACGCGCGGTTGCGCCAGCTCCGCGACGGGCCCGTGCGGTGAACCCTCTGCCACCTCCGCTCGCGGTCCGCCCTGACCGCGAGGCAGGGCGGATGCGCCGAGCGGTCCAGGTCGACGAGGGTTCAGCGCGCGCCCGGCCCCGTGCGCGGCGGCCGTGACCGATCGGCTCGACGTCGCCCTGCTGATCGGCGCGGCGGTGCTGCTCGTCGCGGTCGGCGCGGTCCGGCTCTCGACCCGGCTCGGCGTGCCGAGCCTGCTGGTCTATCTCGCCATCGGGGTGGCGATCGGCGAGTCCGGCCTCGGCATCCGGTTCGACGACGCCGAGCTGACCCGGGCGCTCGGCTTCTGCGCGCTGATCGTGATCATCGCCGAGGGTGGCCTGACCGCCCGGTGGAGCACGCTGCGACCGGTACTCGGCATCTCCGTCACGCTGGCCACCGTCGGGGTGGTGGTCAGCATCGCGGTGGTCGGGGTGGTGGTGCACGTCCTGCTCGGCCTGGACTGGCGGCTCGCGCTGCTCTACGGCGCGGTGCTCTCCTCCACCGACGCGGCGGCGGTCTTCGCCACGCTGCGCTGGCTGCGGCTGCCACACCGGCTGGTGGCCACCCTGGAGGCCGAGTCGGGGATGAACGACGCCCCGGTGGTACTGCTGGTGGTGCTGCTCTCCACCTCGTCGCTGGCCGGCCACGTCTGGTGGTACGAGGTGCTGCTGGTCTGCTACGAGCTCGCCGTCGGCGCCGTACTCGGCTTCGCGGTGGGGATGCTCGGGCGGTGGACGCTGCGCCGGGCCGCCCTGCCGTCCTCCGGGCTCTATCCGATCGCCGCGGTCGGTCTCACCGTGCTCGCGTACGGGGTGGCCACCGTGTCGCACGCCTCCGGGTTCATCGCGGTCTACGTCGCCGGGGTGGTGCTGGGCAACTCGCGGTTGCCGCACCGGCAGGCGATCCTCGGCTTCGCCGACGGGCTGGCCTGGGTGGCCCAGATCGGCCTCTTCGTGCTGCTCGGCCTGCTCAGCGCCCCGGGCCGGCTGCAGGACGCGCTGCTGCCCGCCGTGGTCGCCGGGCTGGCACTGACCTTCCTGGCCCGGCCGCTGTCGGTGGTGGTCAGCGTGGCCGGATTCCGGGTGCGTCCACGGGAGCAGGCGTTCCTGTCCTGGGCCGGGTTGCGCGGCGCGGTGCCGATCGTGCTGGCCACGATCCCGCTCTCCGAGGGGCTGTCCGGCGCCGCCCAGCTCTTCGACACCGTCTTCGTACTGGTGGTGATCTTCACGCTGGTGCAGGCCGGCACCCTCGGCCCGGTGGCCCGCCGGCTGGGCATCGCCGCCCCGGCCGAGCTGACCGAACTGCGGGTGGAGACCGCTCCGCTGGAACGGATGCAGGCGGACCTGTTGCAGTTGGAGATCCCGCCGGGCTCCCGGCTGGTCGGCGTACACCTGGACGAGCTGCGGTTGCCGGTGGGTGCCTCGGTCACCCTGGTCTCCCGGGACGGCGTCGGGTTCGTGCCCGGCCAGGACACCCGGCTGAAGGTCGGTGACAGCCTGTTGATCGTGGCCACCGCCCGGGTCCGGGACGAGGTCGAGCGCCGGCTGCGGGCGGTGAACCGGCGCGGGCGGCTGGCCCGGTGGTTTGGGGAGTACGGCGACGAGCGCACCAAATAGTGCTATTGTTCCCTTTGCCCGGTTTACGGATTATTACGGGTTGAAATCGGTAACATCGGTGCGGCATGTTGTCGGACGTCTGTACGTTCCGTATTCTTGCCAACCTCCGGAGTGCGCGGCGTCCCGCCGCGCGCCCGTTTTGCAATTGGGGGACGTCGTGGTCGGACGGGCGAGGGTCGGAGGCAAGACAGCCGGAATGTCCGGTTCGTCGCTCGCGCCCGATGCCGCCCGGCAGCCCCGCACCGCCGCGCGGCACCGGCGACCGGCGCCCCCGGGACCCGGTGACGGTGGACCCCGTCGCCGGCAGTACCCCACCGGTCGCGCCCGCCGGAGCGACCGCACCGCGCAGGACCCGCCGGACCGTCACGGGAGCGTCGGAGGTTCCTGTCCAGGCACGGCCGATCGCCGCGGAGTCCGCGGCCGAGGGAGCGACGATGGCTAAGCCAGCAGAGACCAGGACCGCCGGCCGCAAGTCGGCACCGAAGACGTCGCGCAGCGCCGCGGAGACCGAGAAGATCCGCGCCGCACTGGCGGCCCGCCGGGACGAACTCCGTGCCGAGTACGATCAGACGCTGAGCGAGATCACCGAGCTGCAGCGCGACCGGTTGACCGACTCGGCCGGGGACGACCAGGCCGACACCGGCACCAAGACGTTCGAGCGGGAGCAGGAGATCTCCCTCGCCAACAGCATCCTGGAACGCATCACCCAGGTGGAGCGGGCCCTGGAGCGGCTTGACGAGGGCAGTTACGGCTGGTGCGAGCGGTGCGGCAATCCGATCCCGGTGGAGCGGCTCGCCGCGTTCCCCTCCGCCACGCTGTGCGTCTCGTGCAAGCAGTTGGAGGAGCGCCGGTGAGCCCCACCGGGTGGTGAATGGAGGAAAGGGACTCCTGCTGAATATCGACGACGAGCGGACGACCAACAACGACGGGCCGACCGCCGAGGCCCCGGCGGCCGGGTCCGGGCCGGATCGAGCCGCCCCGGGGCGGACCCGGCGGGTGGCCGTCGCGGTACTGCTGGCCACCGCCGTACTGGCCTGGCTCGCCGATCTCGGCACGAAGCACCTCGCCCTGGCGGCCCTCACCGACCGGGATCCGGTACGCCTGCTCGGCGGCGCGGTCTACCTGACCCTGACCCGCAACAGCGGAGCGGCGTTCAGTCTCGCCTCCGACCACACCTGGGTCTTCCCACTGGTTACCGCCGGGGTGATCGGCTGGATCGGCTGGATGGCGGCCCGGCTGCGCTCGCTGCCCTGGGCGATCTCGCTCGGTCTGGTGCTCGGCGGCGCCCTCGGCAACCTGACCGACCGGATCTTCCGGGCCCCCGGTCCCTTCGTCGGGCACGTCGTCGACATGGTCAGCCTCTTCGACCCGTACGGGCAGGTCTGGCCGATCTTCAACCTGGCGGACAGTGCCCTGGTCAGCGGCGTCGTCCTGGCGGTGCTACTGGAACTGGGCGGCCGGCAGCGGGACGGCACCCGGCTGCGCTCCCGGCCGAAGCGCACCGATCCGGGTTCAGGCACGCCGTCGAGCGGGCCCGGGCGGGACGGCAGCCGGACCTCCACGCCGGCCGCGAGCCGGACCGAGGCCGAAACCGAGCGACGGGACCTGTCGTGACCTCAATCTCCGACGCGGGTCCGATGCGGCCCGCTGGCGACCGCCGCTCCCTGCCGGTACCCGACGGACTCGACGGGATGCGGCTGGACCAGGCGGTGTCCCGGCTCTTCGGCCTCTCCCGCACGGTGGCGGCGGCACTGGTCGAGGCCGGTGACGCCCTCGTCGACGGTGCCGCCCGGCCCAAGTCCGACCGGGTCTCGGCCGGCTCGTGGCTGGAGGTGGTGCTGCCCGCGCCGCCCACCGCGCCGACCGTCATCGCCGAGACGGTGCCCGGACTGCGGGTGGTCTACTCCGACGACGACATCGTGGTGGTCGACAAGCCGGTCGGGGTGGCGGCGCATCCGAGCCCGGGGTGGGCCGGGCCGACGGTGATCGGCGGGCTGGCCGCGCTCGGGCACACCATCGCGACCAGCGGCGCCGCCGAGCGGCAGGGCATCGTGCACCGGCTGGACGTCGGCACCACCGGCGTGATGGTGGTGGCCAAGAGCGAGCAGGCGTACAGCCTGCTGAAACGGGCGTTCAAGGCCCGCGAGGTGGAGAAGCGCTACCACGCGGTGGTGCAGGGACACCTGGACCCGCTGCGCGGCACGGTCGACGCGCCGATCGACCGGCACCCGACCCACGACTACCGCTGGGCGGTGGTGGCCGGCGGCAAGCCGAGCATCACCCACTACGACACCCTGGAGGCGTTTCCGGCGGCCAGCCTGCTCGACGTACGGCTGGAGACCGGGCGTACGCACCAGATCCGGGTACACCTCTCCACCCTGCGGCACCCCTGTGTCGGTGATCTGACATACGGTGCCGATCCCACCCTGGCGGCCCGGCTCCGGCTCACCCGGCAGTGGCTGCACGCCCGCGAGCTGGCCTTCGCGCACCCCCGGACGGCCGAGCAGGTCCGGTTCGTCAGCGACTACCCTGACGACCTGGAAGTTGCACTCCGCATCCTGCGCGACTGACCGACCGGCAGGGATCACCCGACGAGGGAGTTCGTCCGTGCGCCTCGGCGACCTGTTGCGACAGTTGGACAGCCGACTGTTGCCGCCCCTGGCCCGGGGCATGACCCGACTCGGGCACGGCCGGCCGCGGCTGCGGCTGCTGACCACGGTCGCGCTGCTCTGCTCGGCGGCCGTACTGGTCACCGCCGTGTGGGCGGCCGATCGGCGGCCGCCCGGCGACCAGACCGTCGGCGAGGTCACCCGGGTCGGGGTGGTGCAGGGCGAGTCCATCCCCGGCTACCTGGAGGCGACCCGGGGGGAACTGCGGTCGCTGGTCGCGGCCGGCGCGGCCGACCCGGCGCAGCCGACGTACGCCTTGGTGACCATGTCGGCCTACCTGGCGCCGGACCGGCTGACCCCGGTGCTGACCGGGATCGGTGTCTCGGAGGTCTTCGCCCGGCTGTGGCGCCCCGGCACCCAGACCGAGATCGTGCGCATCCCGGCCCTGCGCCTCCCCGACGACGTGGTCGCCGGGATGTCGGAGGTCGCGGCGCGCAAGGACCGGGAGGCCCGGGACTACCAGGAGCGGGCCGCCGGGGTCACCGGCGACGGGCCGCAGGAGCAGGAGCTGCGCCGGTTCTACTCCAGCGGTGCCCGGGTCGCCGACGAGGAGGCCACCGCCTACCGGGCCCGGTGCTCGTGCGTCTACGCCGCCGTGGTGCGGGGCGAACCGGCCACACTGGAGCGGATCGCGGCCCGACCCGAGGTCCGCGCGGTGGACCCGGCGCCGGAGGTGCAGCGGCTGGACCGTACCGTCTTCACACCGCCGCTGCCCGAGCAGAAGGATGTGGCGCGTCCGCCGGCCGACGTGAGCCTGCCGGTGATCGACGGTGACGGTACCGACGGGCCGGACACCGGAGGTGAGCCGGACCCGGCCGTCCCGACGAGCTCGGCCGGCCCGCCGGCCGATTCGCCCGTCGCCCCGCCGGTCGTCGTGACCCCCGGCCCGGGCGGCCCCGGTGCGACCGAACCGCCGTCTACCCTGGACCCGCCGCCGAACCCGACGGCCGGTTCACCGCCGGTCGAGATACCGTCGGACCGGCCGCCGGTCGAGGCACCCCCGGTCGACCTGGCCAACACCGGGGAGAGCGGCGGAGCATGACAGTGGACGGCAGGATGGACGTCTGCGACGGCGGGCACGCCGACGGCGGTGGATGCGCTCCTAAGGTGGCCCGAATAGGGTTTGCTTCGTAGCCTGTCAGGGCGGGGACCGATGGTGCTGGGAGGGGCGAGCCGTGGACGGCACCGAGACCGGCTGGGGCCGGCCGGCGGAATCAGCGCCGCGTTGGCGTGCGCTGCTCGACCGGGCCCTGCACGGTGGCCGGACCGACGAGCAGCAGGTTCTCGACGAACGACCCGGGTCCGAACCGGCCGTCGAGGGCGGCCACGCCGCCGGCCGGCACGCCGGCAACGGCTATCCCGGCAGGCCGGAGGCGGAGCCGCGGACGTCCACTCCCGGCCACCCCGCCGCGCCCGGATATCCGCCCGCGCCCGGATACGGCGGTGCCGCGGGCGGCCATCCGAGCGAGTCCCGCTACGCCGCGCTGGAGAACGGCTACCGGCCCGATCCCGGCTTCGGCGCCGGGCGACCGGCCGACTCCGGTTACCGGCCCGGCCCGGGTCATCCCGCCGAGCCGGGCGTCCGGCCCGGCCCGGACTACCGGTCGGGCGCCGACCGGCGGGAGCCCGACCATCCGTCCGGCGGCTACCGGCCCGACCTCGGCTACCGGCCCGACCCCGGCCACCGGCCCGAGCCGATGGAGCCCTACCGGCCCGAGCCGGCCGGCCCGGACTATCCGGGCGAGTCCCGCTACGCGGCGCTCGGCAGCGGCTACCAGCCTCCGCCGCCGGTGGTGCCGGCGCCGCGTCCGGCCCTGCCCGGCCCGCCGACCCCGGCCCGCCGCCCCGACCCGGGGGCCGCGCCGGCCCTGCCGCAGCGGGCGGTGCCGCCCCCCGCCACCGGTCGGTCGCTGCCGGCGCCGCGTACCTCGCTGGCGCCGCCGGCCGCTCCGCCCATGGCACCGCCGGCCGCTCCGCCCACGGCCCCGCCACCCGGCCCGGCACCGGCGCATCCGCCGGCCGCCGGGTATCCGGCGGCGGACGTCGGGTACGCCCCGGTGGCCCGCCGGGCCAGCGTCGATCCCTATCCGAGCCGGCAACCGCGGTCGGCCGACCCCGAGGTGGAACGCGCCCGCAACGTGCTCCGCCGCGAACTCGGCTCACCCCGGGTGGTCGCCTTCGCCAACCCGAAGGGCGGGGTGCACAAGACCACGGCGACGGTGCTGGCCGCCGCGACGGTGGGCAGCGTACGCGGCCGTGGCGTGCTGGCCTGGGACGACAACGAACTGCGCGGCACCCTCGGCCTGCGGGCCGGCAGCGCCCGGCACGCCCGGACGATCCGGCACCTGGTCGCCGACCTGATCCAGATCGAGGCGCTGCCCAGCAACCAGCTGATCGACCGGCTCGACGACTATCTCCGGCACGCCTCCGACGGCTCGTACGACGTGCTGGCCGGCGAGGAGAGCCCCCGGTTCGCCCAGCGCCTCGACCAGCACACCGTCCGGCGGGTGCTGGAGCTGCTCCGCCGCACCCACGACGTGATCTGCGTGGACACCGGCAACAACGTGGAGAGCTCCAACTGGCAGACGGTGCTGCGCGCCGCCGACCAGCTGGTGGTCACCACGGTGCCCCGGGAGGACGCCGCGTTCACCGCCGACTGGATGCTCGACCTGCTGCACGACATCGGGATGAGCGAGCTGGCGGACAACGCGGTCACCCTGCTCTCCTGCCCGACCCCGGGCCGGTCTCCGCTGCTCGACGACCTGTTGCGGCACTTCGCCACCCGGACCCGTGCGGTGGCGGTGGTGCCGTACGACCCGGCGCTGGAGACCGGCTCGTCGATCGAGTACGCCCACCTGGCGCAGGAGACCCGGGACGCCTGGCTCCAGGCGGCGTCGATGATGCTGGAGCCGTTCGCCCGCTGACCCGGCACCGTGCCGTCCGGATGTGGTCCGGTCGCCGGTCCGGCCGGGACGAACCGGTCGGAGGACCGGCCCGGAGGCGGAATGTGGGACAGCTCGCCCGGACGGGTGTCAAGCCTGGAGACCGCGCGGCCCGGGGACTAGGCTCGGGGGCCGGCGGTCGCGCGTCGGGGTACGCGCCCTGCCGTCGGGGCACGGATCGTGCCGTCCGGCCTGCGCTCGCCAGGCGCTGCGTGGTGCCGTGTGGGGGATGCGTCGCTGGGTGACCGGCAGCCGCCGTCGACCATTCGTCGGCGGGCCGGCCGGCGGCCGCGTGAGGGAAGGGGGCCCTGGGTGTCTGACTCGTTCGTGCACCTGCATGTGCACACCGAGTATTCGATGCTCGACGGGGCCGCCCGGCTCAAGGAGTTGTTCGCCGAGACCGACCGGCTGGGCATGCCGGCGCTGGCCATGACCGACCACGGCAACCTCTTCGGCGCGTACGACTTCCACAAGCAGGCCACGGCCGCCGGGGTGAAGCCGATCATCGGCAGCGAGATGTACCTGACGCCGGGGACCGACCGGCGGGAGCGGACCCGGGTTCGGTGGGCGGACGGTGGCGAGAACGACGTCTCCGGCGGTGGCGCGTACACCCACATGACCATGCTGGCGGGGGACGCCGACGGGCTGCGCAACCTGTTCCGGTTGCAGTCCCGGGCCAGCCTGGAGGGTTACTACTTCAAGCCGCGGGCCGACCGGGAGCTGCTGCACCAGTACGGCAAGGGGATCATCGCCACCACCGGCTGCCCGTCGGGCGAGGTGCAGACCTGGCTGCGGATCGGGAACTTCGACAAGGCGTGCGAGTCGGCGGCGGAGTTCCGGGACATCTTCGGGGCGGAGAACTACTACCTGGAGGTGATGGACCACGGGCTCGACATCGAGACCCGGATCCGCCAGGACCTGCTCCGGCTGGGCAAGAAGCTCAACCTGAAGCCGGTGGCCACCAACGACCTGCACTACACGTACGAGAAGGACGCGGACGCGCACGAGGTGCTGCTCTGCGTGCAATCCGGCTCGACGCTGGCCGACCCGAAGCGGTTCAAGTTCGACGCCCGGGACTTCTACCTGAAGTCGCCGGCCGAGATGCGCGCGCTGTGGGACTCGGAGGTGCCGGGGGCCTGCGACAGCACGTTGGAGATCGCGGAGCGGATCGGCGACTACTCCGAGCTGTTCGCGCCGCGCAACCTGATGCCGCAGTTCCCGGTGCCGGCGGGGGAGACCGAGGAGACCTTCCTGCGCAAGGAGGTGATGCGCGGGCTGGAGCGGCGGTTCCCGGGCGGGGTGCCGGAGGACCGGCGCCGGCAGGCGGAGTACGAGCTCGACGTCATCCTCAAGATGGGCTTCCCGGGTTACTTCCTGGTCGTCGCCGACCTGGTCGCGTACGCGAAGCGGGAGGGGATCCGGGTCGGGCCGGGGCGTGGTTCGGCGGCGGGTGCGCTGATCGCGTACGCGCTCGGCATCACCGAGCTGGACCCGATGGCGCACGGCCTGCTCTTCGAGCGGTTCCTCAACCCGGATCGCGTGTCGATGCCCGACATCGACATGGACTTCGACGAGCGTAGGCGCGGCGACATGATCCGTTACGCCACGGAGAAGTACGGCGAGGAGCGGGTCGCGCAGATCATCACGTACGGCACGATCAAGGCCAAGGCGGCGATCAAGGACGCGGCCCGGGTCCTCGGTTATCCGTTCGCGATGGGTGACCGGATCACCAAGGCGATGCCCCCGGCGGTGATGGGCAAGGACATCCCGCTCGGCGGCATCTTCGACCCGGGCCACCCGCGCTACCAGGAGGCTGCCGAGTTCCGGCAGCTCTACGACGGTGACGGCGAGGTACGCAAGGTCGTCGACACCGCCAAGGGCCTGGAGGGGCTGAAGCGGCAGTGGGGGGTGCACGCGGCCGGGGTGATCCTGTCCCGGGATCCGCTGGTGGACGTGCTGCCGATCCAGAAGCGGGAGCAGGACGGCTCGATCATCACCCAGTGGGACATGGGTGCCTGCGAGACCATCGGTCTGCTCAAGATGGACTTCCTGGGCCTGCGCAACCTGACCATCATGGACGACGCGCTGGAGGCGATCCGGGAGAACCGGGGCGAGGACCTGGTCCTGGAGGACCTGCCGCTGGACGACAAGGCGACGTACGCGCTGCTCGGCCGGGGTGACACCCTGGGGGTGTTCCAGTTCGACGGCGGTCCGATGCGGGCGCTGCTGCGGTCGATGGCGCCGGACAACTTCGAGGACATCTCCGCGGTCGGCGCGCTCTACCGGCCCGGCCCGATGGGTGCGAACGCGCACAACGAGTACGCCGACCGCAAGAACAACCGCAAGCCGGTGGTGCCGATCCACCCCGAACTCGCCGAGTCCCTGGAAGAGATCCTGGGCGACACCTACGGGCTGATCGTCTACCAGGAGCAGGTCATGGCGATCGCGCAGAAGGTGGCCGGCTACTCGCTCGGCAAGGCCGACCTGCTGCGCCGGGCGATGGGCAAGAAGAAGAAGGAGATCCTCGACAAGGAGTTCGCGCCGTTCGCCGCCGGCATGAAGGACAACGGCTACAGCGACGCGGCGATCAAGACGCTCTGGGACATCCTGGTCCCGTTCTCCGACTACGCGTTCAACAAGGCGCACAGCGCGGCGTACGGGGTGGTCTCCTACTGGACCGCCTACCTGAAGGCGAACTATCCGGCGGAGTACATGAGCGCGCTGCTCACCTCCGTCGGCGACGACAAGGACAAGTCGGCGGTCTATCTGGCCGAGTGCCGGCGGATGGGCATCAAGGTGCTGCCGCCGGACGTCAACGAGTCCAGCGCCCGGTTCGCCGCGGTCGGCCAGGACATCCGGTTCGGGCTGGCCGCCGTCCGCAACGTCGGCGCGAACGTGGTCGAGTCGATCCGGCGGGCCCGCAAGGAGAAGGGCAATTTCACCGACTTCTACGACTATCTGCGCAAGGTCGACGCGGTGGCCTGCAACAAGAAGACCGTCGAATCGCTGATCAAGGCGGGTGCGTTCGACTCGCTGGGGCACACCCGCAAGGGGTTGCTCGCCGTGCACACCGACGCGATCGACTCGTTCATCGCGCTCAAGCGCAACGAGGCGGTCGGCCAGTACGACCTCTTCGGCGACGCGTTCGGCGGCGGTGGTGACGGCGGCGCCGGTGGCGGCATGGTGGTGACCCCGCCGATCCCGACCGGCGAGTGGGACAAGACCGACCTGCTCACCTTCGAACGCGAGATGCTGGGCCTCTACGTCTCCGACCATCCGCTCTTCGGCGTCGAGCACGTCCTCGCCGCCGCCGCCGACATGTCCATCGCGGCGCTCGCCGAGGAGGGCGGGGTCGCCGACGGGCAGGTGGTCAACCTGGCCGGCATCCTCTCGGGGGTGCAGCGCCGGATCACCAAGCAGGGCCGGGCCTGGGCCTCGGCCACCCTGGAGGATCTCGGCGGCGCGGTCGAGGTGCTCTTCTTCCCGAACACCTACGAGCTGGTCGGGCAGTACATCGCCGAGGACGCGATCGTGGTGGTCAAGGGCCGGGTCGACCGGCGCGACGATCAGCCCCGGCTGATGGCGATGGACCTGTCGATGCCCGACATCACCGCGGCGGACGAGGTCAAGCCGGTGGTACTGGCCCTGCCGCCGTCCCGCTGCACGCCGCCGCTGGTGGAACGGCTGCGCGAGGTGTTGACCAGCCATCCCGGCTCGGCCGAGGTGCACGTCAAACTCGTCAACGGCTCCCGGGCCACCCTGCTGCGACTCAGCCCGCTCCGGGTCGCCCCCACCACGGCGCTGATGGCCGACCTCAAGGCGCTGCTCGGGCCGAGCGCCGTGGCGGGCTGAGCCGCGCCGGGCCGCGCCGACGACCCCGGCCCGGGACCGCACCAGGCAGCGTCGGCCGGGACAGCATCCAGGCAGCGTCGGCCGGAAACAGCGTCGGGCAGCGTCGGCCGTGTTGGTGCCGGGCTACCGGATTGCGGGCCAGTGCTCCGGCGGGTAAGACCAGGACTCGTCCCGGCACCGTGCGGCGAAGCGGTAACCCACCCAGACGCCGCACGTCCACGCGCAGCGTGGAGGGAATCTCCGCCCTTGAGAGCGGAGCGGACGTCAACTCCGGGTCGGGCCTCCGGAGGGTGGCCGGGCCTGAGAGGATCATCTCGTGAGTCCGGCAACCTCCCCTTCCGACGGCCCGCTCGGCGACGGCGACCACGGGGGCCCCGGCGTACCGTCGGCACCCCCTCCGGCAGCCCCGATCCCGCTGTACGGCGGCTCCGCCGGGGTGGCGCCGGGCACGCCCACCGGCCCCGGCCCGGGTACGCCGGGCTCGCCGGCCGCAGTGGGGCCGGGCGTGGACCCGCTGGCCTGGTCCGGGCCGGATCCGGTCCCCCCGAACGGCACCTGGCCGGGCCCGCCCGGAGGCGCCCCGCCGGCCGCCGGTCCCCGGGCCCGCCGCCTGTTCCGGGGCGGGGCGGCCAACGTCGGCACGCTGCTGGTGTTGATCCTGCTGGGAATACCGTTCGGCCTGGTCTGGTCGGCCGTGTCGCCGGGTGTGCCGGTGGTGCAGACCGAGGACGGCGCGCTGCTGGCCGCACCGCAGCCGGAGGAGTTCATCGCCGCCGACGGCTGGTTCAGCGTGCTCGGGTTCGGTCTCGGCGTGCTGGCCGCGATCGCGATGTGGCTGGTGTTGCGCCGCCACCGGGGCCCGGTCGGGATGCTGGTGGTGGTGCTCGGCATGCTCGGCGCCGCCGTACTGGCCTGGCAGCTCGGCCGGCAGATCGGCCTGTCCGGCTACGAGCGGCTGCTGGCCAGCGCCCCACCCGGGGCGACGTTCAGCAAGCCGCCGGACCTGCACGGCGGGCAGTACGACCTGCTGCTCGGGTTTATCCCCACCATCGGGGACCTGCTGGTGCCGGCGTTCGGCGCCGCGGTGATGTACACCCTGCTGGCCGGCTGGTCCCGGTATCCGGGACTGCGGCCCGAGGCCGAGCCGGCGCCCCGGCCGCTCAGTTGGGACTTGCCGGTACCGCCAGCTCCGTCAGCGGCACCGGCACCGCCCGTACCTGACGCAGCAGAGCCGCCTCGCGATTGAGCAGCCGGAGTTCCGCGCTCAGCCGGCCGGCGGTGTCGGGCGTCGCCAGCAGCCGCTGCCGGTCGGTGAGGGTGAGCGCGGCGGTCGCGGCCACCAGGTGCGACAGCACGGTGGGGTCGTCCGGCAACTGCTCGGAGATCTCCTCCGGGTCGTCCCGGACCAGGGTGAGGTAGCGCCGGAAGACCGCCAGCACCCGGGGCGCCAGCAGGTCGGCGAGCTGCTCCTGCCCGGCCGGCTCGGGCAGCCACTCCACCGCGGCGGTCAGGTACGGGGTGGAGCTCTCCTCCACGTGAGCGATCCGGAACCGGCGGCGGCCGACGGTGACCACGTCCAGCCGGCCGTCCGGTAGCTCGGTCACCTGCCGGAGTTCGGCGGTGCAGCCGACCTCGTGCAGGGTGACCGGCGGACCGTCCGGGCGCCGGTCGGTCAGCTCCGGCTGGCCCGACCGCGGCTCCGACTCGGCGCTGCGGGACTCCGGCTCGGGGCCGGCGGAGACCGACGCCGGCCCGCCGCTGCGGATGGCCACCACGCCGAACTCCCGGGGCATGCCCTCCGGCAGGCCGCGCAGGTGCCGCATCAACTCGAGATAGCGCGCCTCGAAAATGTGCAACGGCAGGACCAGACCGGGAAAGAGCACCGTCCCGAGCGGAAACACCGGCAGCCGCGCGTCCACCCGCCGAGCCTAGCCCGTCGGTACCGGCGGTGAACCGCCCCGCCCGGCCGATCGTTCCGCCGTCTCGGCCGTTTCGTCGGGTGGCCCGGGTCACCGTCCCGCCGGCTGGGCGGACGCGGACCGGTCGGTGGGTGCCGAATAGACTGCCAAGGGTGTTGAACCGGATCGACCTGCGCGGTGGTTGGCGCGACCCGCGCGCCCTGCTGCCCCGTGCCCAGCTTGACGTCTCCGTGGCGGTGGAGAAGATCCGCCCGATCGTGGAGGCGGTCCGCGAGCATGGTTTCCCGGCGATCCAGGACGCCACACATCGGCTCGACGGCCTGCGGCTGGACCGGTTCCGGGTCCCGGTCGAGGCGATCACCGAGGCCGAGTCGACGCTGGAGCCGGAGGTCCGGGCCGCGCTGGTCGAGGTGATCGACCGGGCCCGCCGGGTGCACGCCGACCAGCGGCGGGCCGACGTGACCACCGAGGTGGTCCCGGGCGGCAGCGTCACCGAGCGCTGGGTCCCGGTCGACCGGGTCGGGCTCTACGTCCCCGGCGGCCTCGCCATGTATCCCTCGACCGTGGTGATGAACGTGGTGCCGGCCCAGGCGGCCGGCGTCCGCTCGCTGGTGGTGGCGAGCCCGCCGCAGCAGGAGTTCGGCGGCCTGCCCGACGCCCGGGTGCTGGCCGCGTGCGCGCTGCTCGGCGTCGACGAGGTGTACTCGGTCGGCGGAGCCCAGGCGGTCGCCATGCTGGCGTACGGGTCGGACACGGACGCCGACGGGCAGACCCGGTGCGAGCCGGTCGACATGATCACCGGTCCGGGCAACATCTGGGTCACCGCCGCCAAGCGGCTGCTCCGTGGCGTGGTCGGGATCGACGCCGAGGCCGGCCCGACCGAGATCGCCGTACTCGCCGACGAGACCGCCGACCCGGTGCACGTGGCGGCCGACCTGATCAGCCAGGCCGAGCACGATCCACTTGCCGCGAGCGTGCTGGTCACGCCGTCGGTGGCGCTGGTCGAGGCGGTCGACCGGGAGCTGCGCCGACAGGTGCCCCAGGCCAAGCACGCCGATCGGATCGGCACCGCGCTCGGCGGGCGGCAGAGCGGGGCGGTGCTGGTCGACGACCTGGCGGCGGGGCTGCGGGTGGTCGACCTCTACGCCGCCGAGCACCTGGAGATCCAGACTCGGGACGCCCGCGCCTGGGCGATGCGGGTACGCAACGCCGGGGCGATCTTCGTCGGCCCGTACGCGCCGGTGTCGCTCGGCGACTACTGCGCCGGCTCCAACCACGTGCTGCCGACCGGCGGCTGCGCCCGGCACTCCTCGGGACTCTCGGTGCAGTCCTTCCTGCGCGGCATCCACATCGTGGAATACGACGAGGCGGCGCTCCGGGACGCCGCCCGGCACGTGGTGGCGCTGGCCAACGTGGAGGACCTGCCCGCGCACGGCGAGGCGGTCCGGGTCCGGTTCCCCGAGCGCACCGACGGGGCGGCGACGTGACCTCGCTTTCCGACCTGCCGATCCGGGACGATCTGCGCGGGCGCAGCCCGTACGGGGCGCCGCAGCTCGACGTGCCGGTGCGGCTGAACACCAACGAGAACTCCTACCCGCTGCCGGAGCCGGTGGTGGAGGCGATCGGCAAGGCGGTCGCGGCCGAGCTGCGGGACCTGAACCGCTATCCCGACCGGGACGCGGTGGCGCTCCGGGCCGACCTCGCCGACTATCTCGGGCACGGGCTGGGCACCGCCCACGTCTGGGCGGCGAACGGCTCCAACGAGGTCCAGCAGCAACTGTTCCAGGTCTTCGGCGGGCCGGGGCGGACGGCGCTCGGCTTCACCCCGGCGTACTCGATGCATCCGCTGCTCGCCACCGGCACCGGCACGACCTGGCGGGACGGCAACCGGGGTGCCGATTTCGGGCTGACCGCCGCCGACGCCGTGGCGCAGGTCCGCCGGCACCGGCCGGACCTGGTCTTCCTCTGCTCGCCGAACAACCCGACCGGCACGGCGCTGGACCCGGCGGTGCTGGACGCGGTGCTGGCCGAGGCGCCCGGGATGGTGGTGGTGGACGAGGCGTACGCCGAGTTCGCCCGCCCCGGCACCCCGACCGCGCTGGCCCTGCTGCCCGGCCACCCCCGGCTGGTGGTGACCCGGACCATGAGCAAGGCGTTCGGCTTCGCCGGCGGGCGGCTCGGCTACCTCGCCGCCGATCCGGCGGTGGTGGACGCGGTGCAGCTCGTCCGGCTGCCCTACCATCTGTCGGCGCTCACCCAGGCCGCCGCCCGGGCGGCGCTGGCACACCGGGACCTGCTGCTCGGCACCGTCGAGGTGATCAAGGAGCAGCGGGACCGGATCGTGGCCGGCCTGCGGTCGCGCGGCCGGGCGGTCGCCGACAGCGACGCCAACTTCGTGCTCTTCGAGGTCGGCGGCGACCAGCGGGTGGCCTGGCGGGCCCTGCTCGACCACGGCGTGCTGGTCCGCGACGTCGGGCTGCCCGGCTGGCTCCGGGTCACCGCCGGCACGCCGCAGGAGACCGACGCCTTCCTCGCCGCCATAGAATCGGTGCGGACCGGCTCCGACTCCGCCCCGGCCGGTTCCGACGCGCCATCGGCGGCGACCGGCCCGGCGCCGACCGACTCCGGGACGGCGTGATGCGTTACCGATCAGCAGGTCGGCCGACCCGGACAACCGGTCGGCCGCCCCGGACAGCGAAAGGTCCTACCGTGAGCAGAACCGCCCGGGTCGAGCGGACCACGGCCGAGACCAAGGTGCTGGTCGAGTTGGATCTCGACGGCTCCGGACAGGCCGACATCACCACCGGGGTCGGTTTCTACGACCACATGCTCCACCAGATCGCCCGGCACGGCGGTTTCGACCTGACCGTGCACACGGTCGGCGATCTGGAGATCGACGCCCACCACACCATCGAGGACACCTCGCTGGCCCTCGGCACCGCCTTCGACCAGGCGCTCGGCGACAAGATCGGCATCCGGCGGTACGGTTCGGCCACCATCCCGATGGACGAGGTGCTGGTGCGGGCCGCCGTCGACCTCTCCGGCCGGCCCTACGTGGTGCACGACGAGCCGGCGCTCGCCCCGTACATCGGGCCGGTCTATCCGACCAGCATGACCCGGCACATCTGGGAGTCCTTCGGCCAGTCCGCCCGGCTCACCCTGCACGTCTCGGTGCTCCGGGCCGCCCGACCGGGCGGGCACCCGGACGCGCACCACGTGGTGGAGGGGCAGTTCAAGGCGGTGGCTCGGGCGTTGCGCGAGGCGGTCGCGGTCGACCCGCGCTCGGCCGGAGCGGTGCCGAGCACCAAGGGGCTGCTCTGATGGACACCGTCCTGCCGGTGGTGCTCTTCGCGCTGGGCGGTGTGCTGATCGGTGGTGCCTGGTCGCTGCACCGGCAGGGTGCCCCGCAGCGGGTGCTCTGGATCGTCGGCCTGCTGGCCGTGCTCGCCACCGCCGGTGGCGTGCTCTGGCTCGTACCCGGAGAGGGCGGATGACCGCCGACCGGTCGGCGCCGCCCCGGGTGGTGGTGCTCGACTACGGCTCGGGCAACCTACGCTCCGCGCAGCGTGCGGTAGCCCGGGCCGGCGCCGAGGTGACGGTCACCGACGACCTCGACGCGGCGGCCACCGCCGACGGTCTGGTGGTGCCCGGCGTCGGCGCCTTCGCCGCCTGCATGGCCGGGATCGACGCGCTGCGGGCCGGTCCGGTGATCGCCGAGCGGGTCGCCGCGGGCCGCCCGGTGCTGGGCATCTGCGTCGGCATGCAGATCCTCTTCGAGTACGGCGAGGAGCACGGCGTCGCCACCTTGGGGCTCGGCCTGCTGCCCGGCGGGGTGACCGGGCTGGCCGCCCAGCGGGTGCCGCACATGGGCTGGAACACCGTCGCACCGCCGCCCGGGTCCCGGCTCTTCGCCGGCCTGCCGGCCGACGCCCGGTTCTACTTCGTGCACTCCTACGCCCCGACCGACGCGGCCGGACTGGCCGCCGCCGGTGCGCTGCCGACCACCGCCGAGCACGGTGGACGGTTCGTGGCGGCGGTGGAGCGCGGGCCGCTGTCGGCCGCCCAGTTCCATCCGGAGAAGTCCGCCGAGGCCGGCCGGCTCCTGCTGCGCAACTGGCTGGCCACGCTGTGACCGCGCCCCGGACCGGGGGCGTCCCGGTGGACCGTGCCGGGTCAGGTGTCGCCCGGTGAGCAAGGAGCGGGCCCGGCGCCGCGCGGTCCGGCTGGCCGAGGCGGAACGGGAACGGGCCGCCCGGGCCCGGAAGGTGGCCCGCCGCCAGCGCCGGCGTGCCCTGCTGCGCCGGCTCGCCCCGCGACTGCCGGACCGGCGTACCGGGCGGTTGTTCGCGCGGCGCAGCCGGGGCGAGCGGGCCGGAGTGGTCGTACTCTCGGTGGCGGCGGTGATCGGCATCTGGCTGCTCGTCGACGACCTGGCCTTGCGGCTCGGCCTGATCGCGCTGCTGCTACTGGTGCTGCCGGCGGTGGTGGTGATCGCGCTGGGCCGCCGGACCTGAGCCCCGGGCAGATGCCTCCGACCCGTCGATCGCCGTACCGGCCGGACGGCCCGGCGGATCCCACGCCCCGGCCCGCCGCGTTTCCCGCCGACCCGTCGGCCAGTCGACCACCACTCTTTCGCCAACCGAGGAGAGCACGTTGAGCCTGACCCTGCTTCCCGCCGTCGACGTCGCGAACGGCCGGGCGGTCCGCCTGGTCCAGGGCGCCGCCGGCAGTGAGACCAGCTACGGCGAGCCGCTGGAGGCGGCCCTGGCCTGGCAGCGCGACGGCGCCGACTGGATCCACCTGGTCGACCTCGACGCCGCGTTCGGCCGGGGCTCGAACGCCGAACTGCTGGCCGAGGTGGTCGGCCGGCTCGACGTCTCGGTGGAACTCTCCGGCGGGATCCGGGACGACGGGTCGCTGCGGGCGGCGCTGGCCACCGGGGCGGCCCGGGTCAACATCGGCACCGCCGCCCTGGAGGACCCGCAGTGGTGCGACCGGGTCGTCGGCGAGTACGGCGACCGGGTGGCGATCGGGCTGGACGTGCGCGGCCGTACCCTGTCGGCCCGGGGCTGGACCCGGGACGGCGGCGACCTGTTCGAGGTGCTGGAGCGGCTCGACAAGGCGGGCGCGGCGCGGTACGTGGTGACCGACATCACCAAGGACGGCACGATGCGCGGGCCCAACCTCGACCTGCTGCGCGAGGTCTGCGCCCGTACCGATGCCCCGGTGATCGCCTCCGGCGGCGTCTCGACCCTGGACGACCTCCGGGCGCTCGCCACGCTGGAACCGATCGGCGTGGAGGGCGTGATCGCCGGCAAGGCGCTCTACGCCGGGGCGTTCACCGTGGCCGAAGCCCTCGCCGTGCTGGCGCAGGCGTGACGGCGTGCGTGGCGGCGACGGTTAGGCTCGGGCCATGACGGTGGCGGTACGGGTGATCCCCTGTCTCGACGTGGACGCGGGGCGGGTCGTCAAGGGGGTCAACTTCGTCGACCTGCGGGACGCGGGCGACCCGGTCGAGTTGGCCGCGGCGTACGACGAGGCGGGCGCCGACGAGCTGACCTTCCTCGACGTCACCGCCTCCTCCGACGACCGGGGCACCATGCTCGACGTGGTACGCCGGACCGCCGAGACGGTCTTCATCCCGCTCACCGTCGGCGGCGGCGTACGCCGGGTCGCCGACGTCGACGTACTGCTCCGGGCCGGTGCGGACAAGGTGGGGGTGAACACCGCCGCGATCGCCCGGCCGGAGTTGATCGCCGAGATCGCCGAACGGTTCGGGCGGCAGGTGCTGGTGCTCTCGCTGGACGTGCGGCGCACCCCCGCCGGCACCAGCACCGAGAGCGGATTCGAGGTGACCACCCACGGCGGCCGGCGTGGCACCGGGATCGACGCGGTCGGCTGGGCTGCCCGGGCCGCCGAGCTGGGCGCCGGGGAGATCCTGCTCAACTCGATGGACGCGGACGGCACCAAGGCCGGATTCGACCTGGAGCTGATCGACGCGGTGCGGCGGGTGGTGGACGTACCGGTGGTGGCCAGTGGCGGGGCCGGCGCGGTCGCGCACTTCCCGCCGGCGGTGGCGGCCGGCGCCGACGCGGTCCTCGCGGCCAGCGTCTTCCACTTCGGCGAACTGAGCGTCGGCGAGGTCAAGGACGCGCTGCGCGGCGCCGGGCATCCGGTCCGCTGACCCCGCGCCCGTTCCGCTGCCCCGCCCCTGTCGGTGGACCGCTGGATGCCGGACCGAGCCGGTCGTCTCGACCGGCGGCGGCTACCCCTGCCCGCTCGTCGGTGACGTCGCTGCCGTCCGAGTCGGGTGCGAGGGCCGGCCGCTGGGTCGAGCGGCAGCCGGCCCGTCGTCCCGAGGTCAGGCGGTGGCCCGGCTGGCCCGGAGGGCGGCGGCCAGCCCGGCCTCGATCTGGCCGACCGCCCGCATCGCGCCGTAGCCGAGCAGGTAGACCGTGCAGTGGTCGGAGAGCCTCGGATCCGTCGCCCGCCACTGCGCCACGTGCTCGTCGGTGAGGGCACCCGGGGCCAGCCCGGCGAGGATCGCCACCCGGGCACCGGCCCGCTCGGCGCTGTCTAGTGTGGATAGCGCCTCGGCGAGCCAGTCGGTGCCGGCGGGCCGGCGCCCGTGGTGCCGGTCGATCGCCCCGGTCACCACCGCCCGGGCGGCCGGGGCGAGCAGGCCGCCGCCCTGCTCGCAGGTGGCGGCCAGCGCGGCGTACGCCTGCCCGACCGGTGCGCCGGCCGCCCAGGCCGGAGGCGTGGCCGTCGGGAGGCCGGCGAGCAGCGCCAGGCTCGTCCCGGTGGCGGCGTCGGGGCGGAGTTCCCGGAGCACCGGGGCGTCCTCGAAGGGTGGTTCGTCGGCCGGGTCGAGGGTGCCGGGACGCAGGTCGGGTGGGAGCAGCGCGAGGGCCATCCGCTGGATGAAGTGGTTGAACAGCGCGGTGCCGACGTACTCGGCCACCGGCCCGGCCGGAGGCGGGAGCAGGCTGCCGGCGGTGCCGGTCGACCGGCTCCAGTCCAGCAGCGCGGCGGCCGCCGGATCCCCGACCGGTTCGCCCCGCTCGGCCGAGTCGGCCAGGTCCGGGCGGCCCAGCGCGCGCAGGATGCCGAGGTGGGCGACCTCGTCGTAGCCGCACCCGTTGACCTGTGCGACTCCGAGCGCCACCAGTGCCTTGTCGACCAGCGGCGCCACTCCGGTGAGCTGGGACTCGCGCATCAGGGCCCAGCCGGCCGCCATGATCTCCGGGGCGGGCGACGCCATCCGGACCGCCGGGCCGATACTGCTGAACTCGGCGTTGACCTGTGCGTAGACCTCGGCCACGATGCCGTCGGCCCGCTCGGGCGGGATCGGGGTGATGTGACGTACGTATGGCGACATCTGTCGGTCCTTCCGGTCGGGACGGTTGCCGCCCAGATCATCGCCACCGGCGTACCGGGAAGTCGTCCGTCGGGGGACGGCAATGTGGACTGCGCCCACGGGCCGACCCGGCTACCGGGGAGCGCCGGGGCGAGCGTCGCGCTACCGCCGGGGTGGTACGGCGGCGCTCCTCCCCCTGCGGTAGCCGCCCTCCCGCACGGGCTCCCGCACGCCTTCTGGGCGCGCGTCCGGTCGCCCGGCTGCCCCGGGGCGCGAGGGCGGGAGAGAGGGTCGGAACCGCCGCAGTGTGCGGACGGCAGGCCGGGCTTGCCCGGACGCCGGCTCGGTGGACTACCCGCCGTTCTCCGGTGAGCGGCGCGGCATCGGCAGGGTGAACCGGGCGGCGTACTCCTGCACCGCCGCGGCGTGCTCGTCCTCGGCGAGTTCCCAGTCGTGGCTGCCAGGGGAGTGCCGGCGGGTCAGCACGCCGTGCACCGTCTCGACCGTGGTGGCGAGGCCACCGTGCGGCCGGGTACGCCACAGGTGCTCACCGGCGGAGGTGACCCGGAACCAGCCGTCCGAGACGGTGATCAGCCCGGCGCCCACCAGGCGGCGCACCGCGGCCTCGATCTCGTGGCGGGCCGGAAGCGCCCGGTTGAGATGGTCAGCGGTGGAGAGCACGTCGGCGAGCCGGACACCCTCCGGCCGGCGGGTGCTGCTCGACCGGCGGTGCCGGCCGGCACCGCCGGCGATGATCAGCGATACGAAGATCCATGCGTCGGACCAACGCCATCCCTCATCCCCCATGGGAGAAATGATGCCGTGCCGCGCCATCCGACGGAACCGTTGTGCACCGGTTCATTCCGCCGAACCGGGGCGACCCTCGTTCCACGAGGGATGATCCGGTACAGATCGACGATCTTTTTCCGGCCGTGCGCCGCGTTCCGCCGGTACCTGCCTCCCCGGGCGGCGGAACGACTGTGTCGCGGGTCAGCCGGTACCGGCCTCGGCGACCGGTCGGGGTAGGTCGCCGGGGTCGGGCCGCGACACCGGCGGCACGGTGAACATCGGGATGAAGGCGTGCACCAGCGGGCCGATGGCGAGGGCGTACGCCACCGTGCCGATCCCGACCTGGCCGCCGAGGGCGAACCCGATCGCCAGTACGGTCAGCTCGATGACCGTGCGGACCAGCCGGAGCGACCGGTGCGGCCGGCGGGCGACGTACCCGGTCATCAGCCCGTCGCGTGGGCCGGGGCCGAGGCGGGCACCGATGTACAGGCCGGTCGCCATCCCGTTGAGCACGATGCCGGCGACCAGCAAGCCGAACCGGGTCGGCAGTGCCTCGACGGTGGGCAGCAGGGCCAGTGCGAGGTCGACGGCGAGCCCGATGACGACGATGTTGCTCACCGTGCCGAGGCCGGGACGCTGCCGCAGCGGGATCCACAGCAGCAGTACCAGGGCGCCGACGGCGATGGTCACGGTGCCGATGGAGGCTCCGGTGAGTTCGGACAGCCCCTGGTGGAAGACGTCCCAGGGGTCGAGCCCGAGGGACGCCTCGACCATCAGCGCCATGCTGACGCCGTAGAGCGTCAGGCCGACGTAGAGCTGTCCGAGACGCCGGGCGAGCCGGTCGCCACGGTTGCCAATTTTTGCCATGCATGCCACTCTGAGGGCCAATCCAGTCGCCATGAAGGGCCAATCGAGGTGAAGTGGCTATGACCAGCCTCGTTCGAGGCGTACAGCTCGGCCGGATGCTCGGGCAGTGGCACGCCCTGCCGGGCCGCCGCCGCAGCCCCGACTACGTCGCCCTGGCCGGCGCGGTGCGCGGGCTGCTCGCGGACGGCCGGCTGCCGCTGGGCGTACGACTGCCGGCCGAGCGCGAGCTGGCCGAGGCGCTGCGGGTTAGCCGGACCACCGTCACCGCCGCCTACCGGGAACTGCGGGAGAGCGGGCACCTGAACAGCCGCCGGGGCGCCGGCAGTTGGACCACCCTGCCGGGCGGGCACCGGGTGGCCAGTTCGGGACTCTGGACCCCGCAGGACGACCTGGACATGATCGACCTCGGCTGCGCCGCGCTGGCCGCCCCGGCGGAACTCGCCTCGGCCGCCCGGGGCGCCGCGGAGGACCTGCCGCGCTATCTCGGCGGTGCCGGCTACCACCCGACCGGGATCGTCGAGCTGCGCGCGGCGGTGGCCCGGTCGTACACCGAGCGTGGTCTGGCCACGAGTCCCGAGCAGATCATGGTGACCAACGGGGTGCAGCACGCCCTGGACCTGGTGCTCCGGCTCGCGCTGCCGACCGGCGGCAGCGTACTCGTGGAGTCGCCGACCTATCCCAACGCGCTCGCCGCGCTCGCCGCCCGCCGCGCCCGGATCGCCACCCACGGCCTGGCCACCGAGGGTACGGGCTGGGACGCCGACCTGCTGCTGGGCAGCTTCCGGCAGACCCGGCCCCGGCTCGCCTACCTGATCCCCGAGTTCCAGAATCCCACCGGTCACCTGATGCCGGCCGAGTTGCGCGAGCGGGTGGTGGCGACCGCGCACGCCAGCGGTACCGACCTGGTGGTCGACGAGTCCTTTGTGGACCTCGCGCTGGACGGCATCGAGGTGCCCCCGCCGACCGCCGTCTTCGACCGGCACTCCCGGGTCGTCACCATCGGCGGGATGAGCAAGCCGTACTGGGGCGGCCTGCGGATCGGCTGGATCCGTGCCTCGGCACCCCAGGTGCAGCGGCTGGCGGCGGCCCGGGTCGGGGTGGACATGGCCGGTCCGGTGCTGGACCAACTGGTCGCGGTGCGGCTGCTCGCCGACGCCGAGACGATCGTGGCGGCCCGCCGGGCGCAGTTGACGGCCCAGCGTGACGCCCTGCTGGCCGCGATCCGGGCGGAGCTGCCCAACTGGCGGGTGCGGACTCCGGCCGGCGGGGTGACGCTCTGGGCGGAGCTGGACGGGCCGATCGCCAGCGCGCTCGCCCGGGCGGCCGAGGAGGTCGGGGTACGGCTCGCGCCCGGTCCCCGGTTCGGCCTCGACGGCACCCTGGAACGTTTCCTCCGACTGCCGTTCACGCTGCCCGCCGCCGAGCTGACCGAGGCGGTACGCCGGATCGCGGCGGTCCGCTACGACATCGACCGGGCGGAACGCCCGCTCTGGCGGGAGACCGTGGTGATCGCCTGAGCGGCGGCGGATCCGGCCGGGGGGCGCACCCTGCCGGGGGTCCGGCCGGCGCGCCTGGGAGCATCGGCCGGGTGACGATGATCGACAAGATCGCCTGGATCCGGCTGGAAGAGGGCCGGATCCTCAGCTCCCGCTCGCACGGCAAGGACGTCTACTACCTCCCGGGCGGCAAGCGGGAGCCCGGCGAGTCGGACCTCGAAGCCCTGGTACGGGAGATCGAGGAGGAGCTCAGCGTCGCCATCCTCTCCGGCACGGCCACGCCGGCCGGCGTCTTCGAGGCGCCGGCACACGGTCATCCGGCCGGTACGGTCGTCCGGATGACCTGCTACGCGGCGGACTACCGGGGCGTGCTGCGACCGGCCAACGAGATCGCCGAGATCGTCTGGTTGGGCTATGCCGACCGGCACCGGGTCTCTCCGGTCGACCAGGTCATCTTCGACCACTTCCACGGCACCGGCGAACTGCGCTGACCCCCGCCGATCCGGCAGACCCGTCCCCGGCGTCCGGCCGGTGCCGCGGCGATGTGGCAGGTGTCGCGCGGCGATGTGGCGGGTGTCGCCGGTACCTCGCCGGTGTCTCGGGCCGCCCGGTTCGCCGGTCAGGCGGAGTAGCTGGCCCCGGGGATGGTGGCCAGGCTGGGCAGGCGCAGCCGGGATGCCGGAGTGGCGGCCAGGCTGGCCCAGACGATCTTGCCATCGGCGCCGGGCAGTACGCCCCAGTTGGCGACCGACCGGGTCACCATGGCCAGCCCGCGACCGCGTACGGCCAGCGGCTGCCGCGGATCCGGGGCCGCCTCCCGCCGGGGCAGCGCCGGTACGCCGGGGTGCCGGTCCGCCACCGCGATCCGCAGCCGCTGCCGGTGGTGGCAGAGGGTGAGGTCGATGTCGGTGCCGGCGTGCTCGACGGCGTTCGCCACGAGTTCGGAGGCGACGAGTTGGGCGCCCTCGGTGACGTCGGAGATCCGCCACCGCTCGCAGCACTCCCGGACCAGTGCGCGCGCCACGCTCACCGCCTGGGGCACCGGCGCCAGCCGGCGGTGGGCCTGCCGGGCGCGGGCCGGGACGGGATAGGGCCGGACCCGGCCGAGTGCCTCGGTGAGCCGGGGATAGAGCCGGATCCGCCGGGTCGGCAGGCGGCGGAGCAGCACGGTCAGCGCCGAGGCCGGCGCGCAGACCAGCACGGTGATGCCGCGCCGGCACGACTCCCGGAGCATCACCAACGCCGGCAGCAGGGTCGGCAGCAGCTTGTCCGGAGCGATCCGGGTGCAGTCCACGGCCACGTACGGCGGGTGGTGCGCGGCGCACCGCGAGATCGCCCGCTGCAGTGTGTACGCCTGGGCGACGCTCCACCGGCCCGCCATGGTGATCACCAAGGCACCGGTCTCCACGTGCGCTGCCACCGTGGTCACCATCACCGGAACCCCCTAGCCACCCGCGTACCGCCACGACCAGCCACCGGACCCGGCCCGCCGTGCACCTGACCCTGTTCTTACCCCGGTGACGCTCGGGTGAAGCGGCCCGGATGTCACCGGGTCCGGCGGTAGCCGAGCGCAAACGGCAGGTAGCGCTCCGGAGAGCACCGGCCCTCCGGAGAGCACCGGCCCTCCGGACAGCACCGGACCGCCGCGCGATCGCGGGTCGCACGGCGGTCCGGTGGGGTGCCGGATCCGACCCCGGGGGGAAGGGTGGGATCTCGGACGGGCTCAGATCTGGGCGAGGGTGCCCTGGTACATCTGGTCGATCTCGGTCTTGAAGCTGCTCTCCACGGCACGACGTTTGATCTTCATCGACGGCGTCATCTCGCCGTCCTCGACGGTCAGGTCGCGGCTCAGCACCGTGACCTTCTTGATCGTCTCCCAGCGGTTGAGCTTCTGGTTCAGCTCGGCGACGTAGCCGTCGACCAGGGCGCGTACCTCGGCCGAGCCGACGATCTCGGCGTACGGGCGGCCGGCGAGGGGGCCACCGGCGGCCCAGGTGGCGATCGCGTCGGCGTCCAGGGTGACCAGCATGGTGCAGTAGTTGCGGGCCTGTCCGATCACCACCACCTGCGAGGTGTACGGGCAGAGCGCCTTGAACATGCCCTCGATGTGCGACGGCGAGATGTACTTGCCACCCGACGTCTTGACCAGGTCCTTCTTCCGGTCGGTGATCTTCAGGAAGCCGTCGCCGTCGAGCTCGCCGATGTCACCGGTCCGGAAGAAGCCGTCCGGGGTGAACGCCTCGGCGGTCTCTGCGGGCAGGTTGTGGTAGCCGCGCATCACCGGCATGCCCCGGAGCAGGATCTCGCCGTCGGAGTCGATCCGGCACTCCAGGTCGCCCATGGCCTTGCCGACCGTGCCGATCTTGAGCGCCCCGGGCCGGTTGACGAAGTTGCCGGCGCTGGTCTCGGTCAGCCCGTACCCCTCGGAGATCGGCAGGCCGGCCGCGGCGAAGAAGTGCGCGATCTCCTGGCTCAGCGGCGCGGCGCCGGAGACGAGTACCCGGATCCGGCCACCCAGCCGGGCCTGGAGCTTGCTGAAGACCAGCTTCTCGGCGAGCCCGTAGCGCAGCCGCAGTCCGGCCGAGACCGGCTTGCCGGCCTGCTCCAGCGACACCTTGTGCTTGCCGGTCCGCACCGCCCAGGCGAAGATCTTCGCCTTCGCCCCGCCCCCGGTCTGCGCGGTGGTGACCGCCCGGTTGTAGACCTTCTCGAAGATCCGGGGCGCGCCGCACATCAGCGTCGGCCTGACCACGCCGAGCAGCTCGACCAGCCGGTCGAGCCGGCCGTCGACGTAGGTCGGCATGCCGACGTGGATCACGCCGCAGATCAGCGTCTTGCCGAACGAGTGCGACAGCGGCAGCCAGAGATATTGCAGGTCCTCCGCCTTGATCAGCCCCAGTTGTGCCTGGGCCACGCCCTCCCAGCACCACCCGGCGTGCAGCAGCTCGACGCCCTTGGGCCGGCCGGTGGTGCCGGAGGTGTAGATCAGCGTGGCCAGGTGGTCCTGGTCGATCTCGGCCACCACCCGCTCGATCAGATCCGGGTCGTTCTCCAGGGCCAGCGCGCCCTGCACCTCAAGATCGGCGAGGGTGAGCTGCGGCGGGGTGGCGGCCGGCTCGGCGGGTCCGTCGATCAGTACGACGTGGGTCAGCGCCGGCAGCTCCACTCCGGCGATCTTGGCGGCCTGGTCGGCGTTCTCGGCAATCAGCACCTTGGAGCCGGAGTCCGCGATGATGAAGGCGGTGTCCTCCGGCTCGGTGGTCGGGTAGACCGTGGTGGTCGCGCCACCGGCGCACATGATGCCGAGGTCGGCGAGGACCCAGTCGAGCCGGGTGTTGGCCAGGATCGCCACCCGGTCCTCGGAGCCGACGCCGAGGCCGCGCAGCCCGGCGGCGATGGCCTTCGCACGCTGGCCGACCTGCGCCCAGCTCAGCCAGACCGGGCCGGAGTCGTCCGGGGCGGGGTGGGCGAATGCGTCCCGGTCGGGGGTGGCCGAGACACGCTTCAGGAACATGTCGGGGATGGACCGGTAGGGGACGTCGAGTGCCATGGCGGGGGGTGCCTCCGGGATATCGTTGCGTGACGGTGATCACGTTAAATCGCGGTTACCAGAGAGTATTGGGTGCCCCCGCGCCTCGGCTAGTGCCGATCGGTCCGGCTGCCCGTACCGATCGGGCCGGGGCGACGGGCCCCGCACCGCGTCGACGCCGCCCGGCTCGCCCTTTCCGGGGGTACGCCGGGATCGGGTCCGAGTGGCAAACCCGAAATTTCCGGGTACGTCTCTAAGCTATCGAGGCGTCGACCCAGGTCGGCCGGGCAGGAAGCGCCGCCGGACCAGGGCGCGGAGGTCATCAACCACGGGTGAGGGTCATCAACCATGGGTCAGACAGGGCCGGTCATGGGAAGTCCCGGTCGCGGCGACGCGGTGCCGGGCCATGTCATCCACCTTCCGGTTGCCGTACACACTCTGCAGGCCGCCACCGAACTGGCCGCGCGGCTGACCGAGTCGCTGGCCTTCCTGCCGGAACTCGACGCCGGCGAGGTCACGGTCTCGGCCGAGGACGCGCAACACGAGCGGTACCGGGTGTTCTGCGACCGGTTGCTGCTCGGCACCGGCCGGTGCGGCGAGCGGGAGGGGCACCGGGGCGCCTGTGTCGCCGGCCCGCCGGCCGCGGCCGGGGCGACGACCGGGCGCCGGGCACTGATCGACGCGACCTCGGGCTGGGCCGGGGCGGTGCCGCCGGCCGGATGACCGCCCGGACGCGGGACCGGTGGGGGTCAGGCCCAGGGCACGGTACGCACGTCGCCCAGCTCGGCCACCGCGACCCGGTCCTCGACCGCGAGCACGCCAACCATCCGCTCGGCCTCCGGAATCGTCACGTGCCGGCCCAGCGAGGCGCCCGCCTCCGGATCCGGCGTCTCCAGCCAGAGCCTCCGCTCCGCCCACCGCATCTGCACGATCCCGCCGGAGCGGCTGCGGAAGGAGGCCCAGGCACCGGTGCGGACCGGCATCCGGCGCAGCAGGTCGACACTCTCCCGGAAGGTGAGCGGCACGCCCTGGTATTCGCGCCCCGCCGAATGCTCCCAGGTCGCCTCCACCAGCCCGCCGTCGCCGTTGACCGCCGACGCTCCGTCCGGTCCGTGCGGGGCGGTGCCGGCCGCACCGCCGGACCGGAGCTGCCGGACCAGGGTCATGCCGGCGTACCGGTCGACCCGGGAGTCGGGCCGGTCGGGATCGGCGAAGGAGCCGACCAGGGTGTCCCAGTCCCGCCTCACGGTGACGGTGGTGCCGTCCAGCGTGATGCCGAGCCGGGTGCCGGTGGGCAGCCAGGGAAGGTAGAGACTTGCCAGCCGGGTGGCCGAGATCGGCCCGGTGGTCGGGGCGTACACCCCGCGCCAGGCGTCGGGGACCTCGATCTCGACGGTGACGTCGTCGTCGACCGGGGGCGGGAAGGCCGCCAACCGGCCGGTACGGCGCCGCTGCCAGGTCAGCGGGACCCGGATCCGGGCTCCGGTGTCGCCGGCCCAGTCCACCGGCAGGTCGTGCTCGCGCAGTGCCGCCGCCACCTCCGCACCGATTTCCACCGACGGCGGCCGCTCGAAGAGCCCGTACGCGATCCAGACGGCCTCGCCGTCGGCACCGCGCTCCGCGTCCTGCTGGTGGTAGAAGGCGTACCCGCGCGGCGTCTCGCCGTCGGCGACCTCGGCGCCGATCTCGCCCAGGCCGCAGTTCTGGCAGCAGGTGAAGTTCTCCCGGGCGACGATCCCGGCCGCGTCCAGGGCCCGGAAGGCGAGGGTGAGCCGATCGCTGTCGGTCGGCTCCGGCCAGCCGGCCTGGGCGGCGGCGTGCGCGGCGAACTCCGCGGCGGCCACCTCCCGGGCCAGCGCCTCGACCCGCACCGGATCGTATTCGTCGTCCAGGTATTCGACCGCACCCACCACGATCGCGTCGTACGGCAGCTCGCCGAGCGCGACGTGCCGCCGGACGTACTCCTCGACCAGGTGCCGGAACTCGTCGGCGTCGTCTCCACGTTCCACGGCCGAAAACGCTAACAGCACCCCCGGACAGCGGGGGACGGCCGGCCCGACACCGGCCGCCCCGCCGCCCCGGTCAGTCGTCGTCGTGGTCGTCGTCCCGGTCGCCGTGGTCGTCGTCCTTGTCGCGGTCGGTCTTGACGATCTCGCCGGTGGTCGCGTCCACGTCCACCTCGATCTCCCAGCCGTCCTTGACGAACTCGACGCTCCACACCGCCCGGCCGTGTTCCTGCTCCCGCTCGACCTCCTCGAGTTGGCCGCCACCGGCGCTGGCCAGCGCGATCTGGACCGCCCGCGCCGCGTCGACCGATCCGGCCGGCGCGGCGCCGGTCGGGGCGGGGGGACCGGTCGGGGTGCCCGACGGGGTGCCGCTCGGCACAGCCGTCGGACCGCCGGTCGGGCCGGCGCCGGGGGTACCCGTCGGGTCGGCGCCGGGCGTCGGCTCAGCGGGCGCGGTGGTGGCGACGGCGCCGAACCCCTGCCGCTCGCCCTCCGCCGCGCTGGCCCCGATCGCGGTGCCCACGACGGCGGCCGCCGCCAGCGCGCCGCCGAGGCTCAGGACCAGAGTCTTACGCCGCATCGCAGTCTCCTCCATCGTCGCGGAACACCTGTTCCGGATCTCTCGACAGAGCTTCCCCGCGATCGGGATAGCGGCGCGCTGTGCGAACGCTAAGCCGCGGTAAAGAGCGCGACCGGGGCCGGTGCCTTCACCCTCGACCCGGCAAACACCGGCGGGGCCGGCCTGGCAGGCTTTCATTTCAGCGACGATGCGTGGTGACCTGCGGGGAGCGGGGAACCCGGATGGCTGTCACCTCACGGTTGCGCCCGCTTCGGCACGGTGAGAACCTCGGCTCCGTCGTTGGTGATGGCGATCGTGTGCTCACTGTGCGCTGTCCGGCAGCCTGTCGCGCTTCGGAGTGTCCAGCCATCGGCATCGGTGACCAGCTCGGCGGTGTCCGCCATGACCCACGGCTCCAGCGCCAGCAGCAGTCCAGGGCGCAATCTGTATCCGCGACCCGGCCGCCCCGTGTTCGAGACGTGCGGATCCTGGTGCATCGTCGATCCGACGCCGTGACCGCCGAACTCGGTGTTGATCGAATACCCCGCCGCGCTGAGGACCGAGCCGATGGCATGGGAGATGTCACCGATGCGAGCCCCGGGGCCGGCCGCGGCTATTCCTGCGCTCAAGGCGCGCTCGGTCGCGTCGATCATCGCAACGCTCTCCGAGGGCTTCGAGTCGCCCACGATGAAGCTGATGGCGGAGTCCGCGACGATTCCGCCCTTGGATACGGCGAGGTCGAGCGAGAGCAGGTCGCCGTCGGCAAGCGGGTAGTCGTACGGCAGCCCGTGCAGCACGGCATCGTTGACCGACGTGCAGATGTAGTGCCCGAACGGCCCGCGTCCGAAGGACGGCTCGTAGTCGACGTAGCAGGACAGCGCCCCGGCCTCGGCGATCATGTCCCGGGCCCACCGGTTGATGTCCAGGAGGTTCGTGCCGACCGTGCTACGGCTCTTCAGGGTCTGCAGGATGTCGGCGACCAGGGCGCCTGTCTCCTTCGCCCGTGGCAGTTCGGTGGGGTTCAGGATCTCGATCATCTGCGCCTTCCTCGCGCAACCAATAACTATCCCGGTCATACTATCCCGGTACTAGAATTGGAACCATGGTCAGGTTGCCGCTCACTCCCGCAGAGGTCGAGCGCGGGCAGCGCCTCGGTGCCCTGCTGCGTCGCGCCAGGGGAGGACGCTCGATGCTCGATACCGCCCTGGACGCAGGTGTCTCGCCGGAGACCCTTCGGAAGATCGAGTCTGGTCGCGTGGCCACCCCTGCCTTCCCGACTATCGCGGCGATCGCCGATGTCCTCAGCCTTTCCCTCGATGTGGTTTGGGCTGAGATCAACCAGCCCGACGGTGGTGCCGAATCGTCGAGCTCCAGTCCTCGCGCCGCGTGACCCCTCGGCCTCATAGCGGCCACACTTCTCAGCTACCGGAAAGAGATCCGGTCGGCGCCGGCCGGGGCGG